>NZ_JAUBUJ010000026.1:0-89787 GCF_036705405.1 Microcoleus sp. B13-B6 | reverse complement strand
AGGGACTATCGAAACAATCAATGGGCAGGCGTTGATAGGTGTTCTCGTGGTTTCCCACCACCTAAATCTTTCGCCGAGTCGGTAGTTGTACTGCCGACGGCAGAGTTCTAAATGAGCCACAATAGTTGCTAGTTGGGGCTTGGTTGGTTTGAGGCGGTATTTGTAAGTGAGTTGCATTTTTAGCTTCTTTTTTCGACCTACCTTAATATACCATTTCTTTTGTTTTAATATCTAGGAAGTACATCAAAGTTAAAGGTACTCGCAATGTCTAATTGTCGCTTTGGGTACGTACACCCGACGAGCCTTTCATCCCAAGGAGTAATTCCCAACGAGGTACTTCGCGCAGCGCTCAGATTAATCCCCTCTAAATATACCGAGGGACTTCCCGGCTGGTAGTTAAGATTGTAGAATGTAAAGAGCAGGAAATCTGTAACTTTGGGAGCAGTTTCATGGGGAATGATTTTCGGGTTGGCTACACCAGTGATTGCACCTAACCCCCAGCAAATCAATTAATTGTGGTAAAGTAACCAGTGTCCGGGCGGCGATTTGATAAGCATTCCTCTACCGCAGGCGAGTTTAGCAAATGCCAATTTGCAAGGGGCAGATTTGAGAGAAGCAAATTTTAGGGAAGCTAATTTATCCGGGGCAACTTTGAGCGGGGCTTCTTAGCGGCAAGCTAATTTACAAGGTACTAATTTTACTCAAGCTAATTTAATCCAGAGCCCGTTTAACAGGTCTAATCTAAAAAATCCTACCGTTGGAGGTATTATTTGGGTTGACGGTAGTATTAAATAGATGCAGAAGCTAAAGCAATGCCCGCCTTATATTAGGGGTAGCAATAAATGATCGGTACGATCGACTTTACGATTTGGGACGAGTTGCTGCAACGCTACGTTGACGATTTCGGCCGCGTCAATTATCGGGGCTGGAAAGCTGAGGGGGCGGATGTTTTGAGGGCGTGGCTGGAAAGTTTGGCCGATGTGGATTTGGCGGATGGTACTGATGCGGATGCGCGGCTGGCGTTGTGGCTGAATGCGTATAATGCGATCGCAATTTCTCAAGTTCTGGAAGTATATCCGATCGCGTCCATCCGTCCCAAAATTTTGGGAATTCCCAACTGGCTGAGTTTTTTGGATTTTTTCACTCGTTCCAATTCGATTATTGGCGGCAAAAAGTACAGTCTCAATCAAATCGAACACGGCATTTTGCGGCCGGAATTTGCGGAACCGCGCATCCATTTTGCATTAGTTTGCGCTTCTGTCGGGTGCCCGCTGCTGCGCCGGGGGGCTTATTTCCCCGAGTCGGTACGGACTCAACTAGAAGCGGATGCCAGCCGTTTTATTCACAATCCTGATAAGGTGCGATATGATGCCGAGAAAAAGACGCTTTATTTGAGCAAGATTTTTAAGTGGTACGGGGAGGATTTTGTGAAGGCGGCGGGTTCGGTGGCTGAGTATGTGGGCGGTTATTTGGGGCCGGAGGCGGCTGTGAGTGATGGATGGGCGATCGTTTTTTTGCCCTATGACTGGAATTTGAATCGGGTTGAAGGTTGAGATTTGCGCCTGTGGGTAGGTGTTTTTTTGAGGGGGTGATTTTTTTCGGCTGTCGTTACCCCTTCAAATTGCCAGATTCAACAGGGCGATCGGATGACTCCGAGGCGATCGGATGATTTTGAGGCAACAGGGTGATCGACTTGCTGGCACAGTCGGATAGGTTGGCACTGTTACAGGTCTTTATGTAAAGAGTTGATGTTTAAGTATCTTTACGGTAGACACTGAATTGAAAAAAGGTTAAATTATGCAATAGGACTTACTTGTAATCCCTCTATTTTGGAGAAATGATAAATGTCTAAACATAAAGATGACTCTGAAGATAAAGCAGAGGTAGTTGGGTATGTAGCTGGTGGTCTTGCGGCTGGAGCTGGTGTAGCTGGAGTAGTAGGTAATATGGGTTTAGTAGCTGCGGGTGGTGGTATTGCCATTACTGCTGCCCCCGTTGTTGCGGCTGGTGCTGTTGTTGGTTTAGCAGTATACGGACTCAAGAAAGCGTTTTTCAATTAATGATTTTAGATATCTTAGGGAAGAGCTATGGATGATTTGAAAATTGTGGGTGCTATTACCAGTGCAGCGGCAGCTACTGGGACAGGTTCTTTGACAATTGCTACAATTACTTCTTCGGCTCCGGGGATTCTTGGAGTTATAGGGTTTACCACCACTACAACCGTAGCTTTACCTATAGCGGGTGTTGTGGCAGTAGGAGGGTTGTTAGCTTTTGGTTTTCTAAAAGTAATGGCTAGCCAAGAATCAGAATCTCAGTAATAATCCTATTTTAAAAACCTGTTATGCAGAGTAAACTTTACCCTACCACCTTGTCGTAACAGTTTCAAGAGCTAGTCTGGGAAATTTGGCTATCCCCGCCTAGGTTTTTTTATAGGTATTTGAGGCTCTAAATCAGAAAATATAAGTTCCCTGATTTGGTTTCAATGATTCCATATTCTAGGCGGGGAAATAGATAATTATCTGTACTTTATAAATTACTACCAAGAACTATTGTATATTTCGTTCGCTTTTTTAATAGCTTTCTCTTTAGAAAGGGGATATGTACAAAAGTATGTATCCTTATCCCATAATTGACCAGATCTATAAAACTCAATCTTAGTAACAAGTTCTGTATAACTAAATTCTAAAATAGCAAAGTCATTCTTATTTTCATTAAGAAAAACTTTTTCTCTCATAGACATACGGTTTTACCTCCAAACAAGATAGCTTGAATATCAATATTTACATATATTAGCCCCAATAGGTATAAAGTTTTACCCAGCCCTAGCACTTTTAAGCCCAAGGTCAGGATATTGCTGAATTATGAATCAAAGAATAAAGGTATCGAGGCGATTGTTTCGTTGGTAAGTCTAGCGCGGTCGGAGAGGTTGGAGCGGTGGTAGGCAGTGTCGGTCGGAGCGATCGGACTGTCGGAGCGGTGGCACGGTATAGCAGCAAGGTCGGAGCGGTCTAGTTTTTTTGCTTCACTCTTGCACGTTGCAACCCACAGCTTTTTTAAAAACTGGGAGGGTGTGGGAGAGGTGGCACGGTCGGAGCGGTCAAAGCGCGGGGCGGTGGCAGTGTCGAGCGGTACAACGCCGTGAGAGAGCGGTGGGAGCGGTGAGACTTTCGCACTGTCTAGCTTTTATGCTTCAAACCTTAAGATGTAAATGATTGATGTTTTTATTTTGTATAATTTATTTAATTAACTCAGTTGTTGAAAAATATGCGAAAACCACCTTATTACTATTTAAAAAATATTAGCCGTCGTTGGCACGCTGAAATTAAGAAACTTGATGATAATGATAAGCTAATAATACTTTCACCTTACTTGACATCAAAAACAGCAGAAGGAATTTTAAGAGATTCACAAGTTGCTAATTGTGAGGTATACACAATCTTTTCTGTCCATAATTTTATTTCTGGTGGTTCGTCATTAAAAACCTTAAAAAAATTATATGAAAGAGGATGTCAACTTTATCATTTACCAAGACTTCATGCGAAAATAATTATTTCACCAGGTCGATTTGCTACTATAGGAAGTCAGAATTTAACTAGGAATGGCGTAAAAAACAAAGAAGCTAGTGTCATAACATTTGACAATAAAGAAGTTGAAAAAATTGAACTTTTATTAAATAAATGGATTTTTCAACGTAAACCTATCACTTTTGAAATGATTCAACAGCTAGAATTAAAAATAAAAGATTTAAGGAAAAAATTTAGTTTAATTAATCGTGAATTAAAAAAAGAAATGAATGATTTAGAGATTGAATTTTGGGAAGAACAAAGATTAATTGAAGAAGCTGAAGTAAAAAGACAAGAAGAAGAAATGAGACAACAAGAAGAAATGAGACAAAAAGAAGAATGGAGACAAAAAGAAGAATTAAGGAAACAAAGATTAATTGAAGAAGCTGAAAAAATAAGATTAAAAGAGGAACTGAGACAACAAGAAGAAGTGAGAAAACAACAAGAATTTAGAAGAAATATAGTTAATACAACTATATCTAAACTACAACAACTTATACCAAATGGCAGGATAGAAAAAGAGCTTGCCGAAGAATTTATTAGGGCTTCAGCGTCTATGGATCATCCTCAAGGTTATGGTATATGTAGTGTGCCAAACGACTATAAACGAATAGAAAATGATAATAATCAATGGATAATCTATAAGGGCAATTCATTTTCAATTAGTTATGCTATTTACAATTGTCAGCAAACTTTATTAGAATTTTTGCAACAAATAGACTCGGGAAATGTGATGTCTAGATCCTTACTTTTAGAAAAATTAAATCTCATTGTTAGAGGATCTGTGTTTAATAGTAACGGGTATAGATACACAAATTATACTGATAATTTTGGTGATTATATATGGTTTGGAAATCATGGTATTTGTATTAGTGATTTTGTGAATTTAATTCTTACTAAAGGTAATATTAATGACAACTTGTTTGATTTGATAGATTAATAATTTACCAGTTATTGTTAAAAATTTATAACTATATAATGAGAATAAAAAACCCACTACAAATTAGCTGTAGTGGGTTTAATACCTTAAAGCATTTACATACCATACCATCCATACTGCAAGGGTTATAGGGCTTAGGCGGGGAAATGTGACTATCCCCGCCTAGATTTATTTAGCAAAGTAAGGTTGATGATATTCTCACGTCACTATCTAAAAATGGTGTGACTGTTAGCGAAACTTACAGGTTGCAATCAACCTAAATCCCTATCAGGGATTGAAACATGGCCTCAATCAGGTTGAGGGTGGAGATTTTCACTAATCGGTAGGTGATTAGATGAATGCTAACCAATTAGCTATTGATCCGCCCTTAAACCTCTCCACTCAAAATCTGTTGAACCGTCAAACTTAGCTGTGGAAACATCGGAGATACGATCGCCTCTCCATCCCGAAATACCCCAACCTCAACATATTGCCCCTCCTCAAGCCGCAAAACCGTCACCAATTCTTCTATTGGATCGATAACCCAATACTCTGCGATGCCCCGCGCTGCGTACTGAGCTCGTTTGCGCTCGTAATCCCGATCGCTGCCCACTCTACCCGGACTCACTACCTCCACAACAAACCGAGGGGGCAGCATATCGAAAGTGATAGTTAGCCTGGTTGCTGTCAGCGGAATGTGTTCAGGTTCAAGAATTATCAAATCGGGGTAGCGGTTGGCCGCATCTCCCGATCGCAAAACGGCAACTTGAACCTCGCAATTATGCGTTTTAATCAGCCTGAGTGGCACTAGCCCGCTGCTAGCAAAATAGAAAAATAGATAGTTAGCAATGAAATTATTAGGTTCCGATTCTGGTGGCAAAGCTATTAACTCCCCATCAATTAACTCATAGCGTTGACCCGTATCATGTGAGTAATTAAGGTACTCGTCAAAAGTTAATTTTTTAGATTGAGCTTGTACCATAATATTACATTCCTTGATTTATTCGTTCCTTTCTGCTGGGAGTTTGTTTATGTAGAAACGGTTTGAACAGCCGCAGGATATCAATCAAATCTGCTGTGCAAGTTCAGCAGGTGTCCCAGCCTCCATCGACAATCGACTTACAAGTGACATATTAATAACTATCACAGTTCAAATCCTCTGGAATATTAAAAATGATTTCAGATAAATTTCGGCGCGAGTTGCGAGAACAAGCCAAACTCTGGCAAGCAGAAGGACTCATCGACACTTCATTCTACCAACAACTTTCGGAACGCTACCAATTCAACACACTCGAAACCGCCTCCCGCAACCGATTCCTCAGCATTCTGATGAGTCTCGGCGGCATTCTCCTCGGTATAGGAGTCATCACCTTTGTAGCCGCAAACTGGCAAGTTTGGTCGCGCGAAGTGAGAGTGGCACTGCTGCTAAGTCTTTTCGTAGCAGTCAATGCAGCAGGTTTCTATCTGTGGCGAATTCCCCCATCCCGAAGCAAAAACTCCAATCCCAATATGCCCGCAACAAAAGGGCGAAACAAACTCCTAGGTGAAGGATTGTTGCTGTTAGGTGCTCTGATTTTAGGAGCAAATATGGCATTGATGGCGCAAATGTTCCACATTGGCGGTTCTTCCTACGGACTTTTCCTTGCTTGGGGAATCGGCGTGCTCGGAATGGCTTACAGTTTGCGGTTGACTTCCTTGGGCGTTTTGTCCGCACTTTTAATCGGTTGGGGCTATTGGTTTGCCGTGTTAGATTGGTCTTCCAAAGTCGAGTTTTCTTGGCTGGAAGTTTTGGTGCGGCAAATGCCGATCGCAGCCAGTATAATGTTTGTGCCGCTGGCTTATTGGTGTCGATCGCGTGCTATTTTTGCCATAGGTGCGATCGCGATAATTTTTTCCCTACAAGTTTCTATCGTCCAAGGGTTAAATCTAACCTGGGCTGCTGCAATTTTTTGTGCCCTACCGCCCGCTTTGCTGTGGGGATACGACGATGCAATCTGGCCCAAGGTACGCAACAAGCTGTTTCAACCTACCGCCCGCAGTTTAGCCCTGCTGTTTCTCGCCGGTGTATTTTATGTTCTTTCTTTCCACTGGTGGTGGCAAGATTTGCCGAATCCTGCGCCAACGGAGTCGGATTGGGTTTTGCTGGCAAATGTGGCTGTTTTGGGCGGTTTCACGCTGTTTGAATGGCTGCGTTTGGGACGTTTGGAACTGCGGCGACCAAAACAAAAAGCAGTGGATTTGACTACAAGTGCGATCGGCATTTTAATCCTCGCCAGCGCCTTAATACCGCTTATTCACCTCAATTTTACTCCCCTTCCTCAATTAGCAACTTTTCTGTTCAATGTTTTATCATTTTTGCTCGCTGTCGGCTTAATCCGAGAAGGTTTAGCATTAGGAAACCGCCGGACTTTTTGGGGAGGCATGGTATTAATCACCCTGCAAATTATCAGCCGAGTCTTTGAATATAACACAGGATTGTTGCTCAAATCTTTTGTCTTTGTTTTGTGCGGAATTGGCGTAATTGCTGCGGGTTTGTGGTTCGAGCGCCACTTCGCAAAAATCCCCGATGAATAGAAATTATTCATCTCTCTCTTCTCTCACTCAGCGCCCTCAGCGTTCTCTGTGGTTTAATCATTCCCAAACAACCGTAAACAATATAACCCATACATAACATGAACACAAACAACATTGACTTATTAGTTAACAATCCAGATACAACAAATCTGTTTCAGCTTCCCCCGGAAGCAAAACGCCTTCCCGCGTGGCGAATGTGGGTTCCTCTACTCTTGCAAATCGGACTAATTGCCGCCGTACCCGCCACCGCCGTTTACACTTTTATTACTGGCAAAACAGTTGTCCTGCAAACAGCACCAGTAGATCCTTACGACTTTTTGCGCGGATATTACCAAGTTTTGAGCTATGATATTTCCGCTAGCACAAATCTCCAAAAACTCCCCGGCTGGAAAGATTTAGCGACGGAAAAAATATATTGTCCGCCCGCAGTTGTTTGTCCACAAAATACGCACAATGTCAAGCCACAAACCAGTTTTTATGTAATTTTAGAAGCGCCAAAAGCCGCCACTAATCCCGGCCGCCCCCAAGCTTGGAAACCCGTCCGCGTCAGTCTGGAAAATCCGGCCAATTTGCCCGCCAATCAAATCGCAATTAAGGGCAAATATAACGGTTGGCAGATGGAATACGGCTTAGAAACTTATTATATGCCAGAGGATGAAAGGGAAAAAGTCAATCAGGAGATTAGCGAAGCTCAAAGGAAGCAGCGACAATCTTTTTTGGTAGAAGTAAAGGTTGACAAAACAGGCCATGCTGTGCCTGTGAGTTTGTGGGTGCGCGATCGCAATTATCGATTTTAGCCAATAAGGCCAAAAGGTCGATCGGCCTTTTGCCCTGGTTTTGAGTATTTTAGCTTAGGGAGGGGGCGGAGGTTGGGCGATACCCTACCGCAACGGGCCAGCAGGCGCGATCGGGATAGCTTCCCTCGCGCAGACCTTTCAATTGCCGACAACCCAGGAGAATCTATTAAGATATTTGACACTCCCCAGCCTAAAGGCGTGGGGATTCTTAATTCATCGACTAACCTTTAAGCGCCATGTCCTCGCGGCAATTCTTAAACTTTTCAACCGTAGGAAATACTACCCATTGACGAGCTTAACTCAAAACACTCCAGAGGGTCTGTCTCCAAAAGCGTACTAGGATACTGAGCCTAGAGTTCGGATATGCCCTACCCTACCTAACAAATGAAAAAGTTCTTTGTTTTCTGGTAACGAGGATGTATTAATCCCCTAGCTGTTTTAAGAGTTTTCGCCGCTCTGTGTCCCCAGTTTGTGCCTAAAAGTGTGTCTTAACTGTTTCACGAGGGCAAAGGAGTTTAACCTTGACTTTTGCAGTATACTACAAAAAAACCAGCAATTCCCTGATTTTTTAGAACAATAGTCCGGACAGTTTTTATAGGGCCCAATGGCTTATGCTCTAAGACTTTGAGCCACTATGGATAATTAAATCAATGTCAGATCCACGCCGGACTTACATTTAATTCGACTTTTTTATGATCCTTGCCCCGCGTAAGCTTGTAGTATCGTTCCAAAAACTGTCCGGAGTATTGTTAGAATAGATTTAAGAAATTAAAGCCGTTCTAGAAGAACGGGGTTTTAAACCCAACTTTCCGATAAGACTTGTGCAAATCTTGCCAGTTCAAGGGCGCAAGTCATGACTCTACTGGAGCTTCTCATGTTAGCCGAGCTAATCTCAGCCAGACGAATACTCAAGACCAAACTCCTCGACTTCTTAGGACTTCCCGAAAATTGCCAAGACCAAACCGATCATCTCGTCAACCGAATTGTATCCCTCCTGGAAGCAAATCCAGCCGAACAAGAAAGATTTTGGGAGACATTCAAAAGTGAATTAGCCGTCGATCCCGTGGAATTAGAAGCAATACTCAAGTGTTCGCCAGCAGAACGCCAGCAGTGGATTGAACAAGACAAACTCCCTATTTTAGAATACCGCTCTTTCCGCAAATCAGGAATCCATTTAGAATATCCCGTTCACGACAGAAGATTCATCTTAAGTCTAACGCCAACCGATATTAATAATTGGCGCAAAGAACCCAAAGGGCTGATTAAAAAAAATCACCAAATACCCACCCCAATCAATACAGAAAAGCCTGAAGAAAACGAACAATCACGACTAGCTTTTAGTTCCGAGTGGGAAAAAATCATTGCCGACTGGAAAGAACAAGGTTCGGCGGAAATTTCAGCAACCTTCCAGCTAGCTTACTGGACAGTTTGGGCATCGCGCTGGGCAAAAGAAAATCAGCTCAACAGCTTTAAAGCAATTAATAAATATAAGGAAGTCTACGAAACTAACCAACAGGAATGGTATCAGCGAAAAAATCAAGCAGTCAAGTTACTGATTGAGATGCCCTACGCCATGCTTTACTTCTACCGTCCGGCGGATTCTGACAAATTATATCTCGAACTGTGCGACGACCACCAGGAAATGATGAAAGATGGCTACTTTTGGGATAAGTGGGATTTTTTCTATCAGAACCGCAAACTTGTAAATAAGTGCCGCGAATGCGTGTACTCCGACATCAAAGATTATTACTCGCTTTACTATCTCGAAATAAAAAGCGACAAGTTTCCCGATTTTAGTTTTTCTTTCCACACGCCGTACCCAATCGGCAGAAAATTTTTGCCACATCCAGAAACGCTGCCTTATGTAGACCACGTAGAACAGGACGGCATTTTTCGCTTTGGTCGCCCGCTGCTGGAACAAGAGAAAGCTATTCACACCGAAAAGGATGTATTGCTCAAGTTTGAGGCAGCTTTGGCAGAAGCGAAAAAGTTTGTTTAGTCAGTAGTCATTAGTCAGTAGTCATTAGTCATTAGTTGACAAGTATAGTAAGATGCGCGCGCCGACCTCAGAAACCGGGTTTCTCCCGATATTTATCGTCACTCAACCCAAAATTCGTAGAAACCCGGTTTCTTCCCCGCGCACTAATGACAACTGTCAACTGACAACTGTCAACTGACTTTTGAACTTGGATTACTTGAATGCTGCCGTCAGCATAAAGTTTTGGTTGTGGAGTTCCTTCGGAATTGTACGATCGCCATTCTACCTCTGCCAACAAACTCCCCAGTCAGTTTCGAGCGACTTTCAAGCAGTTTCAGTCTCCAATAACAACAAAAATACAGCCAACCCTGGCCAAAATACCGGATTTGTGGGTCGATGAAAATCTACCAAAATGAATAGATTACCGGGCTTAAGCACGCGGTATACTTCCTGAAAGATTTGTCGCAATTGCGCCCGTTGCATTTCGTGCATCGCAACGCTGCTGTGTACTCCTGTCAAACTGACAGTCGGCAAAAGCTTTTAAATAATAATTGGCTGATGGTACATTTTTCCTTGGCCGTTGCAGAGATAATCGCGAAGCGTGAAGTCCTGTGACATCCGGGAAATATTGCACCAGAAATTGCTTAGTTTGACCGCTACCGCAGCAACCGTCTAAAACTTTAGTTTCGGCGCTGACGGTTAAATTTTCCCAGGCTAGTTGACCCAAACGAGTATTGCCGCCTACGCTCACTCGCAGCCAGACGCGCGATCGCAATCCTAGATACACTGATACCGATAACTTAAATCTCTAAAAATTGTTGCCATAGTCAAAATTATGTATACCTTGCTATCGACTTAAGATATTATCAAAAAACTGGGTTTAAAACCCCGTCCTTATAGGACGGCTTTCTATTGGATAAACGTGAAATGTTTGACAAAACAATCCTCAGTCAGGTTAGAATTAAGTGGCCAAGGTGAAACTCCTTTGCCATCGTGAAACAGTTAAGACACACTTTCAGGCATAAATTTAGGGGCAAAGAGCAGCGAAAACTCGCTATACAGCTAGGGATTTAAAAATAACATCCCAATATCCAGAGAACGAAACACTTTGTTGACGGTTCAAGTAAGGCGGGGCACGCCTGAACTCTAGGTTCGTATCCTAGTACGCTTGGGGAGATAGACCCTCTGGGATTCACTAAGTTAAGCTCGTCAATTGGTGGTAGACCACGGTTGAAAGGTTTAAGCATTGCCGTAAGGATAGTGAATAGTAAGGTCAGTCATTGATCCAAGAATCCTCGCGCCTGATAGTCGAGGAGTGTCAATAAGTTATATCATAAAGATAAGTAACAGAACTGAGACGATGGGAGAGCTGTAACCGCTATGGGTCGTGTGGGAGTATTGCTATTAAACTTGGGCGGGCCAGATCAAATCGAGGATGTCCGTCCTTTCCTGTTCAACTTGTTTGCTGACCCGGAAATCATTCGCATCCCGTTTCCGTGGATGCAAAAACCGCTCGCCTGGTTGATTTCGACCCTGCGCTTTCAAAAATCCCAGGAAAACTACCGCCAAATCGGTGGCGGCTCTCCTTTGCGGCGAATTACCGAGGAACAAGCCCTAGCCCTGCAAGAACTCTTGCAAGAAAAGGGACAAGATGCTCGAGTATACGTGGGGATGCGCTACTGGCATCCTTTTACCGAAGAAGCGATAGCCAAAATTAAGCGCGATCGCATTGAACATTTGACAATCTTGCCGCTGTATCCTCAATTTTCCATCAGCACCAGCGGTTCTAGCTTCCGGCAGCTAGAAGAAATGTGGGGCAAAGATCCTGCCCTCAAGGATATACAATATACCGCGATTCCTTCTTGGTATCAGCGGCCTGGTTACATTCAGGCAATGTCGGAATTGATAGCCCAACAACTAGACCACAATCCGAATCCCGATCGAGTTCACATCTTTTTCAGCGCCCACGGCGTCCCCCTCAGCTACGTAGAAGAGGCTGGAGACCCCTATCAGCGCGAGATTGAAGATTGCACTCGTCTGATTATGGAACATTTAGATCGATCGAACGAACACACTCTAGCTTATCAAAGTCGGGTTGGCCCGGTGGAATGGCTCAAGCCTTACACCGAAGACGCCATTACCGAATTGGCAGAAAATGGAGTCCAAGATTTGTTGGTAGTTCCGATTAGTTTTGTTTCCGAACACATCGAGACTCTACAAGAAATTGACATGGAGTATCGAGAATTAGCAGAAGAATCGGGGATTGAAAATTTCTACCGAGTGCCCGCCCTGAATACTCATCCGGTGTTTATTGAAGCCTTGGCTGATTTAGTCATCGAGTCGATCGAATCTCCCAGCGTTAAATTCTCCGATGTTATACGCCCTTCCAAGAAAGTGAAAATGTACCCTCAAGAGCAGTGGGAGTGGGGTTTGACCACGGGGGCGGAAGTCTGGAACGGTCGTGTGGCGATGATTGGTTTTGTGGCACTATTGCTGGAGTTAATTACGGGTCAGGGCCCGCTACACTCGATCGGATTGCTTTAAACTCAAATGTTGCACCATTCTCAATAAGCTTTTTATGAACAGGCAAGATGCCTGTTCCACAAAGAGTGAATTTTATTGTGGAACAGGCATCTTGCCTGTTAAGCGAGAATGGTACAAGATATCAGTTTAAATTGACAGTTGACAGTTGACAGTTGACAGTTGACTGTTCACTGTTGTTAAAAATGACTAATGATATAAAATCCGTTGGTATCGGAATTATTCATCTCTCTCTTCTCTTCCTCAGCGCCCTCTGCGGTCTCTGCGGTTAAATCATTCCGAAACAACCGTAAACGATATGACTAATCACCAATAACTAATCACCAATAACTAATCACTAACTAATCAGGATCGCGCTTGCGGCGGCGGGGATTTCCCCTATCGCCCGGTATTCCCTGACTTTTGTACCAGCGATACCACTCTTTAGAACTGCGAATTGCCAGCCACAGCAGGATCATAGCCACTAATCCTCCCTGCCGCGGGGCGTCAAAGGCAAACAAAACCAAGGAAATGCACAGAACATCTTGGAGGAAAATCACCCAAATCGGCAAACCCCGCAGCCGGTAAAACCATCCTGCTTGTACCAGTTGCAGCACTAAAGCCAACAAACCTCCGACAATACCAATTATCCACAGCATCCAAGGGTGAGCAATAATTTCGTCGATCGAACTTACCTGAGCGATCGAAATTCCCATAATTGCTCCTACAATGGGACTGAAAATAATTTGCACAATTTGCAGTACCCGCTGTCCTACAAAGGTTTTAGAAGCAAATAACTCTAACAGCGACCAACTCACCAAGATGGTGATAGCCACCTGGGGGGGAACCCCCGACAATAGAGGTATTTCCGACCAAAGTTTGTCAATCCGCAACAAACCAATTAACAGCAGGGGCAGGGCAATTCTCATACCCCCTGCCGCAGACGCAGAGAGTGCGGCTAGGAGTCCAACCATAATAATAATTCAGTTTCTAACGTCAGCTAAAGCCTCGATCTATTTCAGAATTTAATTCCCCTGATGGCTGCCAGTGATTTGAGCGATCGAACTCAAATTGCGGCTTGAGCTTAAATATCACCCTCTATTGTAAGTGTATCTGCTTAATCGCTGCTTGGCACTGCTCGAAAAGTCGATCGACACAAGGTAGTTGACTGTTGCCAGAAGAAAGGAGGCAGCATTCAACCAGGATTGTGATTAAATTAGCTTAAGCACCAGAAGCCTTCTTCTCTCTGACAACAGTCAACTAACAACAGTCAACAGTCAACAGTCAACTAACTTATTATGTCTGAATCATTATTTGCCGATGCCAGCCGCCGATTAGAACGAGCCTTAAAATATGTGTCCCTTTCCGAGGATACGATCGAACGGCTGAAACACCCCAAATCCAGTTTAATTGTATCGATACCCGTGCGGATGGACGACGGTTCCCTGCGAATTTTCCAAGGTTATCGGGTGCGCTACGACAATACCAGAGGCCCGTCTAAAGGAGGAGTGCGCTATCATCCGGGAGTCTCCCTTGATGAAGTGCAATCCTTAGCATTTTGGATGACTTTTAAATGTGCAGTTTTGAACTTGCCCTTTGGAGGAGCCAAGGGCGGAATTACTCTCAATCCCAAGGAATTGTCCAAACTGGAATTGGAACGGTTGAGCCGGGGCTATGTCGATGCGATCGCAGATTTCATCGGCCCCGATGTCGATATTCCCGCGCCGGATGTCTACACCAATCCCATGATTATGGGTTGGATGATGGATCAGTACAATATTATTAAGCGGCAGCTTTCTCCAGCGGTTGTGACTGGTAAACCAGTGACAATTGGTGGGAGTTTGGGCAGAGATACCGCAACAGCAATGGGTGCTTTTTTTGTAGTACAAACTCTTCTACCCAAATTTGAGCTAAATCCTCAAGATACAACTGTAGCGGTACAAGGTTTTGGTAATGCCGGTGCCGAAATAGCTGAACTGCTCTGGAAAGCAGGTTACAAAGTTGTTGCTGTCAGCGATTCCCAAGGGGGAATTTATGCTAAACAAGGGCTGGATATCCCCAGTATTCGAGGTTTTAAAGACTCTAACAAAGGTATCAAAGCTCTTTACTGCGAAGGTTCTGTTTGCAATATTATCGAACACGAAATCTTGACAAATGAACAGCTTTTAGCATTAGATGTAGACGTGCTGGTTCCAGCAGCTTTGGAGAATCAAATCACAGAAGCCAATGTTAATGATGTTAAGGCTAAGTTTATTTTTGAAGTAGCTAACGGGCCGATTGATTCTGCTGCTGATTTGATTTTAGAAGCGAGGGGAATTCAGGTAATCCCTGATATTTTAGTCAATGCCGGAGGCGTAACGGTTAGTTATTTTGAGTGGGTGCAAAACCGCAGCGGGCTTTATTGGACGCTGGATGAAGTCAACCAGCGGTTGAAGCATAAAATGGTCGAAGAAACTGAGGCAATTTGGAGAAAATCTCAGGAATTGTCAGTTTCCATGAGAACTGCTGCTTACGTGTACGGGTTAAATCGACTCGGAGAAGCGATGAATGCGAAGGGAACGCGCGATTATTATGTGAACGGTTGAGAAAAGTGCGGTAAGATTGTGCGATCGTACAATCTTACCGCACTTATTCGATAAGAGTGCAGTCTACCAACCAACTTGGCAAAACTTGGCTTTGAATTGGGGAATTTTAGGATTGCACGCAGCAGTTTATTTAAGCGTAACTTTGCTGCTGCAAAAGAGAAAAGATATTATTAAATAAGTAGGTCATCTAGCTACGGAGATTACGCGAAAACCAGAGCCACGCGAAAACCTATGAGCTGGAAGCGATGGCCCACACAAACCCTGACACGATAGGCACTGCGGCAAGTAAGCGCAGTATCGAACCAGGAACCGCCACGCAGGACTCGAACATCCCTTCTGCCAGTTTCCCAGGAACTTCCGTCAGTTGGTGCACCGTTCCAGTCTTCGTGCCACGTATCGCTGCACCACTCCAAAACATTGCCGTGCATATCGCACAGTCCAAAAGCATTGGGGGGAAAACTCCCGACATCGGTTGTTTGTTCACGGGAAAGTCCTGTGGGGGCGTTTGCGTAGCGCCCGTATCCCTTATAGTTGACTAATTCCGGGGTAATGGTTTCCCCAAAATGAAATGGGGTTGTTGTACCCGCACGACAGGCGTATTCCCATTCTGCTTCACTCAATAGGCGATATTTTTTCCCGGTTTGTAGCGAGAGTTTGCCACAGAATTCTACGGCATCATCCCACGATACATTTTCTACAGGACGTTTTTCACCTTGGAAACGGGATGGGTGGTTTCCCATCACTGCTTGCCACTGTGCTTGGGTGATGGGGTATTTGCCTGCATAAAAAGTGGGTACTGTGACTTGATGCTGGTGACTTTGCTGATAATTTACTCCCTCTTCGTCGTTGGGGCAACCCATCATAAATGTGCCGCCGGAAATGTAAACCATTTCTAGTACAATTGAGTTACCTAAGTCTTCAGGAAAAAAGTGAGCAAATGACTTAGTGCGGCTATTTTCTCTCCCATACGAATCTACTGTGATGACATCAAATTCAAATGTGGGGAGATAGTCTTGGAACTGCGGTTTTATCTTTAAGTCATCCCTATCTTTCAGCAGTGCATAGGCAGCTAATTTTAGCTGCATTGAGTTATCCCGCAATGCTTGAATTCTTATCAAATCTAACCCAGCTTCTCCATATTTCAGCGCTTCAGAGAGTGCGGCGATTCTAACTTCGACAGCGGGCGAAGCTAAGCGGCTTTTAACGCCTGGGATGCCTCCGAGTACCGCAGCATTGACAGGAATTGAACTTTGACCGCCGAGGACGGCATCGTATTCTCTAGGTTCATTTTGGTGGTTTGACATTGAACCTTAGCCTCTGCCTTTGAATTCAGCACAACTTTACTCTACGATAACCAAATGCGGCTTAAATATCCCCCTCATTTCTTAGTCCGCGCAGGTGGACTTCGTTTGACAAGACGCGGTTTCAACCGCCGAATAATCAACGGATATAGATACCGTAGGGTGCGTCGCTGTCTATAATCTGCGGTTCGCCTTGAAAATCTCGTAGCGACGCACCATACAAATATTTAATTTACCAAATCGTCTAAGGACAGCTTCAGGAGGTCGCACAATGCTTTCGTCTGTTCGAGATAGAGTTTTGGAATATGTCTGCCCGCTTCCCAATTTTTCACAGTGGTTACAGTCACGCCCAATTCATCAGCAACTTGCTGCTGTGTCAAAGACAGCGATTGGCGTCGCTGTTTGAGTTTTTCCCCCACACTACTCATTCACTGTACCGATTTCAGAATTCCTATGGTTAAGGAGACAAATTAATTATGCCTGATACGGAACGACTTGATCGTTGGGTGGGGGCGGGTTTACGAGATTATTGATTTTAGGCAATTATGGTTGGTGAACCCGCCCCTACGATTTTTGCTGAACCAGCACTTAAAAACATAAAAAAATCCCCCAAACGGGGGATTTCTTTCAACGCTATTACATAGCCTTAGTCTCCGGCATCAAACACTTATCGGAATCGCAGCCCGCCGGCCCCGAATCCATCATTTCACCTAAGTCATAACGACTTAGTGCCGCATGAAAAACATCTATTTGGCGGCGCGCTAAAGTCTCTTCCACCATCTTGGTGTAAGTTTCCTTGCTCACCGGTTCAAAGGGCAAACGCGGGAAAGTTTCAAGAGCATCAAACCGAGCTAAAAGCGCTGCGGAAATGTAGCCTTCATCATCGCGAATCGCTTCATAAATCCGAGTCCCCAAACTTTCCACTTCATTTTCGCGCAGTTCAATCGTGGCCGAAGTGTTATGTCTGACATAGAACTTTTGCACTTGCATATAAAAGTCCATTTGTGCCGCCGCTGAGAATTTGTTAATGTCAATTTCATCAGCACCGGGTAAATCAGCCCAACTTACCGCAACAGGTATTTCTACCAGCCATTCTGTGCAGCGTTCATCGAAGGGATTGTTCAGCAAATTGCCGTTTTCATCTTTGTCAGATTGAGACGGAATCACGTTGTATCCGTAGTCGATGCAGGCGAGGGCTACGGGGTCGTTTTTGCCGAAAGTGATTCGGCGAATGAAACGCTGGGCTTTCGGCGGATGCCAGCCGGGGGAAGCACCTGTCAGCAGAGATTTAGTACCCGATGGTTGAACCGTTGTGCAGCGATTTGGGCGTTTTAAGGAATGGCGATCGCAATAATCCCATACTACCCGATCGACAATCTCGCGCCAACCACTCAAATACTCTTCTTCCCGGTGTTTAAAAGCGATTCCTTGCGGAGTTTGCGGGCGGCCTTCCACCCACCAGCGCAGCCACTCAACGCCAAAAGCATGAACGAAGAAATCGAACAATCCCGTGAAAGATACGCCGACAATCGGGTCTAATTCGCGGCTGTATTGATAGCGGGGTTCCAGAAATTTGTGATTGAGAAGTACCGCGACAGATAGAGCCGCCGCCTTGAAAGCTTCCTCCTGTTCTTTGAAATTGTAAGGGTCAAGTTGATTGAGGTGGATCTCAGAAAGATTACAGTTTCCAGCTAGGGTATTGCCGAAAACTCCCTTATGAAACTCTGGTTCGTTGAAGCAGTAAGTATCGTGCAATCCTGGTAATTCTTCGACACTTCTGACCACTTGCCATTTACCTTTGTGTTTAGCATTCGTCCCTTTGCTCACATCTAACCGCTGACAAGGAATTTCACCACAGTCAGTAATTTGCAAGTAATACAAATCCCGACTTCGGACACCGTAATTAGTAATTGACCCTTGATGAGCGCAAAGATTTAGCGACGAACGAATACCACATTTGGTCAAAAGTAACTGAACTCTGAAAGCGCGATCGCGGTCAGAAATATAAATTCTGATACCATTACTGTGGGTATTCGAGCCGTCAGTATCGGCTAATCCAGCAATAAAATGTAAAATTGCTTGCCGATTCCAGCTCGCAATTACATTTAGTGCTTCTGGGTTAACTTTCAAACTTTTCAGCAACTCTCCAGAAAAGCTCAAGTTAGTTACATCGGTAAAAGCAGGTAAATAGTCATAGCTTCTTTCAGGAGACTTATTTCCTGCTACTGATAATGCCATTTTGTGTTCGTAAAGTCGAACTTTCGCATTGTCATTTTTGTCTGTAGTCCCATCTCCTACAGCCACCCCCAAAGTGTAAGCATAACTTGAATCGATATTCAAGCCATCTTCATACTGAATTGTAAAAGGTTCAGTATGAATGCTATACCGACTTGTATCCATCAAGTCTTTGGTTTGAACTTCTCTGTAAACTTTACCAAAGCGATCCTTGACAAAAAAGCGATGATATTCTGTGGCATCCAGATAAGTACCATCACCAAACTTTACACGATAAAGTTTGCGTCGCCCGCCACAATTATCACTCGCTGTCTTAAATGGTGTGACGCAGCTCCATCTTTTACCATTCCAAATTTCGATTTCAGTTCCAACAACGTCCTTTATTTTATGCAGTCCGTCTCTAGTAATTAGCAGAGTGTCGCCACTGACACAATGAAAATTAGAGCCGATGATTTCACCACAGTTGTGCGCCACAATACCATTCGCATCGAACTGAGATGGACCGGGTACCGTGCAATCGTAAACGGATTCTATCCCACTGAGAGAAAGTGACTGAACTGTTACAACAAAACGTTCGCGGTTTAACTTACGCTTGTAGTCGTTTAATAAATTGCCCAGTTTTTTCTGTTTTTCAGGCTGACGGAAACCAACGAGATCGAGGAAGTAAATCAGATTGTCGTTAGCGATGACTAATTCGTGCTGCGCTTTGCAGAAGTAAGGAGCCATATCACGATTGGTATCGGGCATCAAACGATAACCTGCTGTCCGACGATTTTGATAAACCGTCGAAACAATTCCCAAGCGCAGCAGCATTCGCTGAACAGCTTGGAGTAATTCGAGATTACTTTGGGCTAAACGTATACTAATGCCTTTATTCTGCGTTCCTTGCACACTGCCATCAGCATCAAACAACCCTTGTAAGAATCCACGATAAAGCTCGTAGCTTGCTTGTTCAACTTCGTGCGTAACTACTTTTTTACCGCGATGAATGTTGAACTGTGCCGCTAGTTTGGCAAGCCCACTGGAAGCGACTTGATGCAAATTGTGTTGGCGATGATAGTGGCCTCCTAAATTCGCACCGCAAATTACATTTTTCTGGAGGGTTACGACTGCATACTCAGCCATCTCTATTTGAGAGTCACCCCAAAATCGTAATATGGCCTGGTCGTTCCATTGGGTTTCTGCTAAAGACCCGTCACCGACGAGACTGCCGAGTAGCCACCCTTCTTCAAAGGTTCCCGCACCATGCCAAGGCTGAATTCCTCGGTGATTGTGTAAGCAAATACTGTCGCCCGGTTTCAAATCCTCAGCCGCTACCCATTCGGTGTATTGACGCTTTTGGGTTTGAGCGCTGACCCGTAAAATTTGATGGTTTCCAGTCAGACGTAGCGAGACACCTTCTTTGGTGGATAGGGTGAAAACAGTGCGATCGCCCGTATAGAAAAAGCCATCAGCCGTTGTGCTAAAGAGTTCGCCGTTGACGTAAGTCCCATGTTGCTTCCCGATTAAGTCTTTAACCAGGCGTGGACCAAATTCCGTATGAACCCAAGTATCAGCAGTCACGCACGGGTTTAAGCCCACACGGACTAACCGATGCTCTAACTCGCCAGCAGTCATATTAGGATAGCGTTCCTGCAACCACTCTTTAGCTTTTCCTTCGTCATAAGCTTTCAAAAACTCAAGTTTAAGACTCGGTGTTGAAAGTAAATCAACGTTAGATCGAGCTACAGCTTCCCCGGCCCATTGAATCGCACCTTCGCCGCTATAATACTGTTTGCGGACAGCATCAATACATTCTTCTAGTGTAGGTTTGGTATGGAAAACTCGCGTATGGTTTGCCATCCGAAGGGCATCGCGTTCTGGATCTATTCTCCAGTTGCCGCTTTCATCTTGTTGCCACAAATTATTTTTAGCATTTGCCCCCAGTTCGTCATCAAAAGAAAACTGACGCATTCCGGCCGATCTTCTAATATTTCCAGCGACGATCGTGACCGCAGCTTCATCAATCAACACGCAGCATTCAACTGAATTTAACTGCCGCCCTAAAGCTTTATTCAAAATTGCCGCGCAGCGCTGATAAAGGTCGGGCAATTTCACCGGATTTGCTACTCCGCCAAAACCTTTTAAAGGTTCTCCCACGGGGCGAACATCGCTCAAATCGATAAAAACTTGAACTTCTCCTGCAAATCTTTCATCTGTGGATAATTCCAGCAAAGTTTGATAGGAGTTTACCCAACCTTGGCGAGAATCTCCGACATAAATAGTTGCGGTTTTTTCTGCTATTTTTACTTCTGTTTCTTGACGGCGCGACTGGGCGGGTGTAGAGCCGATTTCGCCTTGCATGGTTAGGGTTAAACGGTTGCGAATCGGCGGCAGTTGGTTGATATATTGTGGTTCCAAGACTGCGCCGGTGCCGCAGCCCATCATTGCCAAGTCCATTAACAAGCCAAAGGAACGCCAGTCGAGAATATTTGTTGAGGAGCAATTATATGCGCCGGAAAAATTCTCTGGTTGCTCGATCCATTTGCTGCCACCTACCCACAGCCAGCGGCCTGAAGCGAGGGTTTTGAGCTGGTTTTGCATCTGGTGCAGCAGTTGTGTTTCTTCGGGGGTGAGGTTTCCCAGCTTTTGCAGCCCCTTGACTGTTCGATCGCACACCTCCTCCCAAGTCTCCCGCCCTGTCTCGGTACGGCGGCTGTAAGTCCTAAAAAATACTGGATTGGCTGCGGGTGCTGTTTCGGGGAAATCGGACAGGTTGCGTTTCTCGCTGGCACTCGATCGCTCTAATTCTCGAACCATAGGTTGTGTACTGACGTGTCGGAATATATCAAACTACGAATATACAACAGGATTCAGATTTAGGGTAAAAGGTTAATATATTTGACAATTTGCACTATATATGGGGCACAGAAGTGTACAAGCTCGATCGACCGATCGCCCCAAAACTTGACGAAAAAACCCGATTTCTTCCAGAAACCGGGTGAAGCGCAAATCTTGTCAATTGTCAATTATTTGTCAATAAAAACTCAATATTCGGTAACAGCGGGTCTTGAACAACCCCCACACCGTTAAATCCCCAACGTTCGAGTAGCTTTTTTACCTGAGAACCGGAAATCGATTCTACTCCAAATCGATCGGCAACATCAGCAGCGTGGGCGTTGAGATAGCTCAAAGCGTCATAGTCTTCCCGAAACATCAGCAGGTAACTCACTGCCGCATCTGGATTGGGATTCGCGGACAGATATTTGCCGTCACTGCGGGAACGTAGCAAGTAAAAAACTTGAGATAACATCTTATCTTGTTTGTCAAAATAATAGATTAACTCAAATTGGGCATTGGGAATCGGGAATCGGGAATTGGGCATTGGTAAATTAAAAAAGTTTAATTATTTTTCTTCCTTCTTCCTTCTTCCTTCTTCCTTCTTCCTTCTTCCTTCCCCTATTTAAATCAAAGTCAGTGCTAAGCCTTTAATCCCTCGCCCGTCACCAATTTGACCGACAATCGAAGCTTGACCGGTCGTCAAATTGATATTGTACAGGCTGGAAACTCCGCCCACCTCGATCGCAGCCAAAGCCGTCTCGTTACCGCCAACACTCCTGATATCAAAGCCGAGAACGGTACCAGCATCAATTCCCAAAGATCCGATCGTATTCAACACCCCATTATTCGGCGGATCTTGCCGCACCAAAACATCTAAATTGGTGTCAATTGCAAATAGTGTCGTCGAATTTGCCCCTGCAAAGTTATTCACATACGCCGCAGCAGCAGCCGCGCCGGGATTGCCAAAATTGCGATCGCCCCCAGCATAAGCCAAATTCCCGTCGAGTTGAACTCCCCCCGTCAGCGTGTCAAAATCGACAATTGCCCCCGTATCCGGGTTGAGGCGGGCGTTTTGACCGGCTTGATTGACAAAGCGAATTCGATCGACTGTCGGATTGAAATCAAAACCCGCAGCCCCCGGAGTTAGGGGAACAGCAAACTGGCCGCTACCGACTGCACTTGCTTGCCCAGTAACTGGATTAATCGCGTACAAGCGATTGCTAGAACCCACACCGTATAGCACACCGTTAGCGGGGCGAAAATCAATTCCCAGCAAACTTTCTCCCGGCTGCAACCCTGTAACTGCAACGTCGCTGAGAATCGCCCGCGGTGCCGCCTCGTTAAAACCGACAATTGTTTCAGCGCCATTTCTAACAGTTAAAGCGTAAGCTGTAGGCAAAGGCAAAGCCAAACCGTTAATCTGTCTCCCGTCGGCAATTTGACCGACAAAGGAAGCTTGACCGCTACTTAAATTGATATTGTACAAGCCGGAAATGCCACCGACTTCCAGCGCCGCCACTGCCACCTCGCGGCCGCCAATACTCCTGATATCAAAGCCGAGAACGCTAGTAGCATCAACTCCCAAAGATCCGATCGTATTCAACCCTCCATTATTCGGCGGATCTTGTCGCACCAAAACATCCAAATCGCTGTCAATTACAAACAGCGTTGTCGAAGTTCCCCCGGCAAAGTTGTTAACATACGCAGCCCCAGCAGCCGCAGGATTTGACCCAACATTGCGATCGCCCGCAACATAAGCTAAATTCCCGTCGAGTTGAATTCCCCCCGCCAGCGTGTCAAAATCCACAATTGCCCCGTTATCCGGGTTGAGGCGGGCGTTTTGATCGGCTTGATTGACAAACCGAATTCGATCGACTGTCGGATTGAAATCAAAACCCGCAGCCCCCGGAGTTAGGGGAACAGCAAACTGCCCGTTACCGACTGGACTTGCTTCCCCAGTCATCGGATTGAGAGTATACAAGCGATTGCTAGAACCCACACCGTAAAGCACACCGTTAGCCGGCCGATAATCAATTCCCAGTAAACTTTCTCCCGCTGGCAATCCAGTCACGGGCAAATCTGAGAGCACACTTCCGGGATTGGAAAGACTAAAACCGACAATCCGATTAGCAGGAGTTAAAGCATAAGCCGTTGTCCGCGCTGGAGGCGGGGGGCTGGGAACAACGCTGCCAATATTATTAGTGAAACTTGCCTGGTTAATCGAACTTTGTCTCACCCCTCTGAGAGTCGCGAGAAATTCTCCTGTTACCCGGTCTTGAATAACAGTATCGTTTCCAGCTTCCAGAATATTTAAGTCGCTAAAACTGAGACCTTCCGCCAAACCGATTAAATCTGTACCTGGTACAAAATCGGCGATCGCGTCTGCATTTGCCAAACTAACACCGCCGCTGGTACGACCAGGATCTGCCTCCGCGTAGCGCCTCAAAACAAATAAGTCAGCCCCGTCTCCGCCTATCAGGACATCAGTATCTCGATCGCCCGACAAAACATCATTACCGGAGTTTCCCGATATGGAATCGCTGCCTTTCCCGCCCACTAAAAAATCGTTACCTTCTCCGCCGTTAACAGTATCGTTCTCTAAATCTCCAAAGAGCGAATCTTGACCTAAATTGCCCTCAATTAAATCGCTTTGTTTTCCTCCATAAATGCTGTCATTACCAGAGTTTCCGGCAATGGTGTCATTGCCCATCAAACCAAAAATCAGGTCATCTTCTGGAGTTCCTGCTAGCAAGTTTGCTTGGGCGGTGTCTCTAATTTCTGCCATTTTCTAATCACCCTCTAATTTTGATACTTCTGTTGCCTAACGGCGGTGGTATTCTCAGTCAAAATATCACAAATTCGCACTTTTAGGATAGTTTTTCTTATTTTCGGCTGTAGGGATGGGTTGGAATAAAAGTATTACACCCAGCCAAAATGATATATAAAGCCGCCCCCCGATTCCAATAAACCTACTCCTAAATACAGATCGCTTAGCCGTATTTTATAGTTTGCTGTGTAGCCAAGGGCGATCGCAGCTCAACTGCAAACAGGCAAGCTGAAATGGGTAGCGGTGCGAACCTATGAAATTTTGTACTGCGTTCATTAGTAATATACGCTCACTCTATAATTTTGGATCTGTACAGTCAGAATTTTTTTTCAACTTTAGTATTAAAGCCTGGGAAGATGGGCTTTGTGTGTGTAGCCGCGACAACCATCGCTCAATATAAAGTGGATTATAAATGCGGAATAGGCATAACAAGTTAGTTGAACAGTCGTTTTCAGACGACTTAAGCTTTCAGGCAGGGGTTTAAATCCCTGCCTGAATCGGAGTTTCACGTTTGATCCCTTCCCCTGCTTTTTCAAGCTTTCAGCAGTGCTTTAGAAGCTGATTGCCCTGCGAGTCTCAGTTGCGATCGCAATTTGAGGTTCAACAACACCAAGACAGTCCACTGACTCAGTATGGAGAGCAAAATCGTATTTCCTGACGCTGCCAGAGACACCGCAGGCAAAAAGGCACCAAATGTTGAAGACAACCAGAGAATAGGAGCTTTTTCTGGGGTTAGCAAAAGCATAGATAAAATCAGAGGTGGCAACAAGATAGCGCTGCCGACTGTCCCGACGGCCCAAATTTCCTGATTTCGGGTTTTGGTAAATAGGAATAGTTGGGTGATGGCTGCGTAAATTAGGATAAGATTCATGCAGAAAATTACACCCCCAAATGCATTATTCTCACTTTTTTCCAACAGCGCCCAAGGTGTTAAAATTATTACTGAGCTGAGGAAATTGATCGCGATCGCAACTACAGCCGGACTTTTATCGCTCCAAATTAAATCGAGTAGTGGGTAGCGCCGCCACAGCTTCTGATTGCTGGGAACGATTTGTTTCCGATACCTCGCCCAATCGTACAATGATTGTCTGTCAGATGTTAAAGCTGCAATTAAAGCTAAGAACATCACCAAATTCAAGATAAGTAAACAGATGAGATTAGCGTTCTCTGGGGCGTCTGATTGGAGTGCAAACCCTAAAAATATTACCTGACAGCAGATAACTAGCAAATAACTTTGCCGCTTGCTCAAAACTGTAGCGCTGGGATTGGGAAAGCGGCGCTGCCATCCCTGCCACATCCAGTAGGTTCCTGTACCACAAATCAAGAGAGACAAAGCAATGCCACTCGCAATATTTGTACCCACGGCCGAGTAAAACCATTGCAACTTGTCTAAGTTTTCAACTAACGAATCGAAATCAGTTTTATCAACTCTAAAAAGCTGATATCTCAGCATAGCAAGGGGAGACAAAAAATGTAACACATCCCCAGCAGTTCGCGTGAGCGGCAGCCAAGAAATCCCAAACACAACAAAAACCGTAGCGCTAGCCAACCAAGGTTGAAATCCTCCCAACCAACTGGTTGTCAATCCAAATAGCATCGCACTGCTGTAAAACAAAGCACAGCTAGCTGCAACCGCTATGTAGAAACATAAAATTTCATGCAGGGGTATTTGAGCGGCTAATCCAGCGTACAAATGCAGCGGTACTGTCAGAATTGCTGCTAGATACAGTAAAATTGAGACGCCGAGCATTTTGCCGAGAAAAATTGTTTTTGCTGACTGGGGACTGAGGCGAATAAAGTTGAGCGTGCCGCGGCGTTCCTCCTTGTCTAAGTCGCTGACAAGCATATAAGTCCCTGCTACTAATAAAGCTAACACGCTCAATATGCTCAGCCAAACGAATATCTCTAGCCACCACTCCCGCCAGTTAATGACAAAGTTGCTGAAGGCATCTCTGACGCAGATTTTTTCATAGGAATTGGCCGCCTCATCTAAAGTGCAAAATCTGTGATAGATGGGATTAGTGTACTTCCCATTAGCAGGGGGAACGGGTATCTGGGCTCTGAAATACATGAACAGCAGCAGTTGACCGCTTAGGGAAAGGGCAGAGGCTAGCGCCATATTGCCAATCTTCAAGCGGCCTTTGATTTCTCGAAATAACTGGGGATTCCAGTTGCCTATTTTATCTAATAAGTTGAGTGTCATGGTTGATTAGTTATTGGTGATTGGATTGGTAATTCTCTCTCTTGTCTTCCTCTGTGTCCTCTGTGCTCTCTGCGGTTAAATAATTCCGATCCAACCGTAAAGAATATAACTCAGTTATAACTCACTGTTGAATTATTCTCAAGAAGAACGGGCAAGATGCCCGTTCCACAAAGAATAAATGTGATTGTGGGAATGAGCAAATTAGGATGCTTGCTGGTGTCCCATCTTGAGGAAGATGGTTTCTAAGTCTTCTTGAGTGCAGTGGAATTCTGTTAGCGGAATCTTCGCCGCGACGAGTTCGCGTAATAAATTTGCGGCATCTTCCGGGCTTCCTGAAAAATCAACGCACACCTGTTGAGTTTCCGGGATTATTGCCCAATTTTCCACCCAAGGAAAGTTTTTTAACTCCGATGTTAGGGCTTCTAATTTATTTCCTAAAACCGACATAAAAATTTGCTGGCGGCTGAGGCGTTTGTAAAGTTCTTGTAAAGGTGCGCTTTCGACCAAATATCCCAGTTCCATGATGCCGACCCAGGTACAAAGTTCGGCTAAGTCGCTGAGGACGTGAGATGAGATGACTACGGTCATGCCGGCTTCTTGCAAAACTTTGATAATTTCGCGGAACTGCATTCGGGCGATCGGATCTAAGCCAGAAACGGGTTCGTCTAACAACAACAATAGCGGTTCGTGGATAATAGTTCTCCCCAAACTCAGGCGCTGTTTCATCCCCCGCGACAGGGTGGAAATTAAGCTGTTGCGCTTGTTGGTTAGTTGCACGAGTTCTAACACGGAGTTGATTCGCGATCGGCGGCGCGGTTGCTGGAGGTTGTAGAGTCGCGCAAAATAATCTAAATAATCCCAAACAGTCAAGTCGTCGTAGAGGGGAAAGTCGTCGGGAAGAAAGCCGATGCGCTGTTTGAGTATGGGGTGCGATCGATCGCGCAATAACCTATCCCCGTTGATGTAAATTTCCCCTATAGTCGGTTCCTCAGCCGCCGCCAGCATTCGCAGCAAAGTAGTTTTGCCGGCACCGTTGGGGCCGATCAGTCCGCATACTTCGCCTGCTGCTACTTGCAAATCGATGTCATTGACGGCTATATGGCGATCGAATTGTTTCGTCAGCCCGCGAGTTTCTATTGCTAGTTGTTTTGCCATGTTTGGAGGGTGAATGAAATTTTATCGGTGCATTCCTGGGAATAATAGGAGTTATATCGAGTCCGATTGATTTGAGGGGATTATTCGTGGGGGAGGGCGGGTTTATTTAACCTGTCTGCAAACGTTTAAGCCTACTGGCGAACCCGCCCCTACAGCTAATGGAGAACGCTGCAATATCTCAGATAGATCCGATCCGTTCTTACAAACGCCATGTCTTGTAGGGGCAGGTTCACCGACAATAATTGCCGAAAACCGACAATTTCATAAACCTGCCCCCTCGACTAATCTACCGCACAGGATATTACGCATCAACACCAAAGAAACCGGGTTTTTGTCATTTTTACGGGCTATAACGCGTCTTCTCACAAAAAACCCGGTTTCTGGCCACCCGTGCGTAAATCCCGATCGAAATAGATGCCTACAGCTAGCCTAGCTCGTTCTTCCAGGAATTGTCATCTCGTTTCTGAAATGAAAACAAGGACATTCTCGATCGCTGAAATTCTTGCTAGTATTAAGTCTTCCTTCTTCCCGATCGCTGATTCGGTATGACATCTGATACGCGCACCCTTTAATCCGTGTATCCGGGGAGCATCTCATATTTGTAAAAATACTTCTTCTGGCTCCTTCCTTCTTCCTCTTTCCTTCTGCCTCCTGCCTCCTGCCTCCTGCCTCAAAACTCCAATTTATAGCTGGGCTGCAAAGGTGAGATGCTCCCGTGTATCCGTGTATCCGTGTTAATCCGTGTAGTGCCTTCCTTCTTCCTTCTGCTATATCAAGTCTGCACGGAAAATTCCTCTGGATCGATATCCCAATTTGCCCAGCGAATTGCCTCCCTAGCTGATGTCAGGTTAGGCGGCACTCTCAAAGCGTGAATGAATCCCGTACTCGGACAAGTCATTTTTAACAAACAAATCGGCTCGACATCGGCATTATCTATTTGTAATAGTGCATATTCCTGCCAACTATCTATTTGTTTTGCTTGCAACTCTTGAATTAGGCGATCGTAACCAATTCCTTCAATTAACACTCGCCGAACTTCGGCATTATCTTCAGCTAAAAGCCATTCTGATTGCCATTGATTTGGGTGGACTTGGCCGTATTCTTCAGGCAATTTGACACCGTGATAATAGTAAAAATTCCATCCATCCGCAAACTCGATCGCGGGTTCCCCTTCTGCGTGCAAGCGGTTTTGACTGTCAAAGCGGAGGTGGCGGGGGCGATCGCACACCGCGCAAATCTTTTCAAAGGGAAATATCAAACCGCAATGCTCGAAAAGCTGCTTTTGGCAGCGAAGTATTTTTTGTGCCTTTTGGGAAAGATTGACGCCTAATGAAGAGATATACCATTCAGTCAAATAGATTTTTTTAACCAAAGTCGTGGGGGTTTCAGGGGATTGGAGGCCGAACAAATAATCGGGAAAAACATTCCCCTTCGTTTTTTCCGATCGCGCATAGCTGCCAACCAATTCGTACATCAGCCACCTCATTGTGCTGTCTGCTTCGGACTCGATCGTCATGTGAGCGAGCTCAGACTCCCACAGGCCCGGACTTGTAAATTCTCTCACAATAATCGATGGGGAAATCCATTCCCACTCTAGCTTTTTCCCCAATCTATTGCTGTCCCATTCGTCTGAGCAGTTTGGTGAATGGTCGCGTTTCGGCAAGTTGAAGAGTTGGAGATAAGCGTCGCGGGGACTACTGCAAATAATAACGGAGGGTTGTTCTAGCCCAATAGCGGCATAGGCAACTTTGATCGCTTCTGTAGCTTTTTGAGCATCAATTGGCTTAGTCGAGAGAGTAAGACGTTTCTCTGCGAGTTCGCCTAACACGCACAGAGCGGTAATTTGATTGTACCAGAGCTCCAGTGTTGTCAGATTGGTGAGCGATCGCAAGGCGCTGATGTCGGTAATTTGATTGTTTTCGAGATTCAGTGTTGTCAGATTGGTGAGCGATCGCAAGGCGCTGATGTCGGTAATTTGATTCTCGCTGAGATCCAGTTCTGTCAGATTGGTGAGCGAGCCGAGGGAGCTGATGTCGGTAATTTGATTCTCGCTGAGATTCAGTGCTGTCAGATTGGTGAGCGATCTCAAGGCGCTGATGTCGGTAATTTGATTCTCGCTGAGATTCAGTGATATCAGATTAGTGAGCGATCGCAAGGCGCTGATGTCGGTAATTTGATGATTGTTTGCGAGATTCAGTGCTGTCAGATTGGTGAGCGCTCGCAAGGCGCTGATGTCGCTAATTTGATTGTAGCTGAGATCCAGTTCTGTCAGATTGGTGAGCGAGCCGAGGGAGCTGATGTCGCTAATTTGATTGTCGTAGAGATCCAGTGTTGTCAGATTGGTGAGCGAGCCGAGGGAGCTGATGTCGCTAATTTGATTGTCGTAGAGATCCAGTGTTGTCAGATTGGTGAGCGAGCCCAGGAAGCTGATGTCGCTAATTTGAGTGTCCCAGATATGGAGTGTTGTCAGATTGGTGAGCGAGCCGAGGAAGCTGAAGTCGGTAATTTCATTGCCATAGAGACGCAGTGTTGTCAGATTGGTGAGCGAGCCGAGGAAGCTGAAGTCGCTAATTTGATTGAGGCTGAGATTCAGTGTTGTCAGATTGGTGAGCGAGCCGAGGAAGCTGAAGTCGCTAATTTGATTGTGGTAGAGATTCAGTGTTGTCAGATTGGTGAGCGAGCCGAGAGAGCTGATGTCGCTAATTTGATTGTGGTAGAGATTCAGTGTTGTCAGATTGGTGAGCGAGCCAAGAGAGCTGATGTCGCTAATTCCAGTGCTTTCGAGATTCAGTGTTGTCAGATTGGTGAGCGAGCCGAGGAAGCTGATGTCGCTAATTTGATTGTTGTAGAGATTCAGTGTTGTCAGATTGGTGAGCGAGGCGAGGGAGCTGATGTCGCTAATTTTATTGCTGCGGAGATCCAGTTCTGTCATGCTTGAAAGTATCTGCTCCGCTGCTTGTGCGTCATCAGTGCCAGCCTTTTTTAACAACACTTTAACTGTGTGCCTTGCCTCTTCTGAAAGACTGTCAATATGCCTGCACCAGTCGGCAAAGCGACTAAAACTCATTGCCTCGTTTGGCTTTTTTTCTGACATAAAACACTCCTAGATGGGGAATGGGGCATCGGGAATGGGGCATGGGAATATTTATCGCACTTTTATGGTAGTTGATCGCGTAGTAAAAGCCAAGTGTTGAGTTTTTCATCTAAAACATATTTATTAGTATCAGAAAGTGCTGCAATAACTTTCAATCGATTTTTAATTTTTCTTAACTCGCGAATTTCTGTAATAGGTAGCGTTTTCCAATTAGCTGCCTTTTTTTCGACATCTTCCTGCGACTCTTTGATGTTATCCCAAAACCATTCTAAAATTAAGTTAACATCGAGAACAGCACGATCGGAAATTACTTCCTGTTTTTCTATCATCGCAGCCCGCAACATCATTGAGGAAATCGTAAAAGACTCGCCACTACCTGGTTTTTTCCGATCGGCATCACCGGCCTTGCGATCGTAAATTGCGATCGCTACTTCTGCCCATTTGCGATCGCCCAAACCGGAACCATTTTCACCTTTTCGAGCCTTAGCCGAGGCAACATCGGCTAATAATAGCCAGTTAAACCCTTGTGGTTCGGTGGTTTGACCTGAAAATATGTTGTTCGCCCAAATCAGTACAGATTCGGCATTTTGTTCGAGAATGCGATCGAGGGATATTGTCGTAGGAGATTGAGTCATAATGGGAGCATCTCATATTTGTAAAAATACTTCTTCTGGCTCCTTCCTTCTTCTGGCTCCTTCCTCCTTCCTCTTTCCTTCTTCCTCTTTCCTTCTTCCTCTTTCCTTCTGCCTCCTGCCTCCTGCCTCCTGCCTCAAAACTCCAATTTCTAGCGGAGGGCTGCAAAGGTGAGATGCTCCCGTCATAATTTATCTACTCCACATATTCGATATCAGCATTATTTGTATCAACTCCTTGCTGCCTAAAGGCTGCAATTCCTAGTTCTAAGCTCTCTGAATTGGGTCTAAAATGCCCGCTATGATTGCTGATTGTTAGCAAAATATACAAACCGTTGGTGCCGACAATCTCGGCTTCTCCCGCCGCCAAAACAGGCTGACCGCGAGTTATAACCGTATGGTAAATTTCATTGTTAATACCAATTTTTTATGAGGCCCCGTAGAATCTGATCCCCCCTAACCAAGAGGGCGGGCACGGGGGCACCGCCCCTACAAAGGGGGGGACAAGATTCTTCTCAAAGTCAACCCCTACTCCCCTTATTAAGGGGGATCGAGATATGTGCAACTTCACATTAAATTGGTATAACATCTAAAAATTTCGGAATTATAAGGAGTTCTAGGTTGGTTGTCACTGCCCATTTGACAGTACCTTCATTAATTATATCGTCAAATCCTGCTTCTCCCACTTTAATGGGTCTGATACCTAACTCATCTGCCGATCGAATTTCATCATTTAGCGTCGCGGGGGACTGATTGAAAAAGCGAGGGCTAGGAACATTATTGGAAAATGGTTGTGTCACAACAGAATTTAACGAGAATCAAATTTATAGTCAAATATGATTCTATCACTTCAAATCTTCCAGTTTAATCCGAGGATCGACAGCTTTCAGCAGCAAATCCGCCAACAAATTCCCAACAATCAACATGGTCGCACCCATCATCAAACTTGCCATTACTAAATACAAATCTTGATTGTTCACCGCCTCCAAAGTCAGCTTTCCCAAACCAGGCCAATTAAAGAAAAATTCGGCAATAAACGCACCGCTCAACAAACTAGCAAACTCAAAACCCAATAGCGTAATCAACGGATTAACAGCATTCCGCAAAGCATGAATGTAAATTACTCGATCGTCCGGCAAACCTTTCGCCCTTGCTGTGCGGATATAATCTTGACGCAGCACGTCCAACAATTGTCCGCGCATCAATCTTTGCAAACCAGCAAAACCAGTAACGCTGAGGGCGACAGTTGGCAAAATTAAGTGCCAGCCGTAATCGAGGATTTGACCCCACCAAGGTAAGTCTGCATGGTCAATACTTGTCATTCCTCCGACGGGAAACAGAGGCGAAGTATTCTGTGCGAAAAATAGCAGCAGCAACGCTGTGATAAAGCTCGGAAATCCTTGTCCGGTGTAGCTGACTACTTGCAGAACTCGATCGACTGTGCGGTTTTGATTGACGGCCGCGACAATTCCCAAAGGAATCGCGATCGCCCAAGTTACAATCAAAGATGCGATCGCCATTAATAACGTCGCCGGTACCCGTTCCCACAGCAGCGAAGCTACGGATCGCTGATACACAAAACTCGTGCCAAAATTCCCCCGCGTCACAATTTGTTGCAGCCACCGCCCATACTGCACAATCGCTGGTTTATCTAAGCCGAACTGCTGTTCGAGTTGCTTGAGCGTTTCCGGCGAAATCTTCGGATTTTGGCTCAATGTATCCAAGTAATTTCCCGGTGCTAGCTCAATAATTGCAAAACAAAGCATCGATGCCAAAAATAGGGTTAAAAGTGCCTGCAACAGTCGCTTGAAAATATAAGTAAATGTCTCGCTGCTAAACAGAGAACTCAACATTCGCCAATTTCGATTCAATTTAATAGAAGTCATAGGATTTTAGATTTTAGATTTTAGATTTGAAGAATTGTGAATGATATTAATGCCGCTTGCATCGGAATGATTTAACCACAGAGAACGCAGAGATCGCAGAGAAAGAGAAGAGAGAGATTAATAATTCCGATGCAAAGGTCAAGGATATTATTTGTCAGTAGTTTTTACTCAGCAGTCAACAGTCAACTGTCAGCAGTCAACTGTCAACTGTCAACTGTCAACTGTCAACTGTCAACTGTCAACTGTCAACTGTCAACTGTCAACTGCCAACACTTAACTAACTAATACTCCACTAGCGTGACGATCGGCACATCGGGCAATTTCTGCCTGCCGCCCAAGGCCTGCAATTCAATGATAAAAGCAAAACCGACAAGCTCGCAGCCAGCTTGCTCTAACAATTTAGCCGTCGCCGCCGCTGTTCCGCCAGTGGCGATTAAATCGTCCACAATCAGCACCCGGCTGCCGGATGTCATCGCATCTCGGTGCATCTCCAGTCGATCGACACCATACTCCAACTCGTACTCAGCAAAATGAACCGCACCTGGCAGTTTCCCTGGTTTGCGGACAGGAATAAAGCCTATTCCCATTTTATAAGCCAACGGCGCGCCAAAGATGAAGCCCCGCGATTCCATGCCCACCACATAGTCAACAGACATTGCAGAGCATTTTTCTGCTAAGCTGTCAATGGTGTAGCTCAGCCCTTGCGGGTCGCGCAGCAAAGTTGTAATGTCTCGAAACAGAATTCCCGGCTTGGGGAAATCAGGAATGTCGCGAATCAGAGATTTGAGATCCATAAGCTTGCAGATCGGCGTTGAGGGTAACGAGGCATCAAAAATGTTACAATAATAACGTCAAAAAATAAAAATTAAAAAATAAAAATTAAAACTAAGAGCTTTTTTAATTTTTATTCTTTAATTGCTTAATCCTTTACGTACTATGTAAACAAATGTCATAATTCCCTAACAATAGGGTTGAATATCAACATTTGTCACCCTATGATCTAAAGTCAAAAATCTAATATCTAAAATCCAATGATTAAGTTGGCAGCACGAGTGGGTGAGGTTCCTCCTTCTATAACCTTGGCGATCGCCGCTAAGGCTAAAGCCATGAAGGCCGAAGGGATTGATGTCTGTAGTTTGAGTACGGGAGAACCTGACTTTGATACGCCCGAACACATTAAAGCAGCGGCAAAACAAGCTTTAGACGCGGGGAAGACTAAGTACGGCCCTGTGGCTGGGGAACCGCAGTTAAAAGCTGCGATCGCCCGCAAACTCCAATCCGACAACAATCTCAACTATCAACCAGAAAATATCATTGTCACCAACGGCGGCAAGCATTCGCTCTACAATCTGATGATGGCTCTGATCGAGCCGGGAGAGGAAGTAATTATTCCGGCTCCCTACTGGCTAAGCTACCCTGAAATGGTGAAACTCGCTAGTGGCAAGCCAGTAATTGTACGGACTGATGCTTCTACAGGATATAAAATTACACCGGAACAACTGAGTAAAGCGATTACTCCCAAAACCAAGTTATTTGTACTGAATTCGCCTTCTAACCCGACGGGAATGGTGTATACTCCGGCGGAAATCAAAGCATTGGCCGAGGTGATAGTCGATCGAGATATTTTAGTCGTTGCTGACGAGATTTACGAAAAAATTATATATGACGGCGCCCAACACGTCAGCATTGGTTCCCTGGGCAAAGAAATCTTCGATCGCACCCTGATCAGCAGCGGTTTTGCTAAAGCTTACTCGATGACAGGCTGGCGAGTCGGTTATTTGGCCGGGCCGATCGAATTAATCAAAGCCACCAGCACCATTCAAGGTCACAGTACCTCAAATGTGTGTACCTTTGCACAGTACGGCGCGATCGCAGCTTTGGAAAGCAGCCAAGAGTCTGTCGAAACAATGCGTCTAGCTTTTGCCGAAAGGCGTCAGGTAATATTTGAATTACTCGATGCTATTCCGGGAATTAGCTGTATTAAACCAGACGGTGCTTTCTATATGTTTGTCAACATCAGCAAGACTGGAATGAATTCTCTGGAATTTTGCGACGCTTTCTTAGAACAGCAGCAAGTAGCAGTTATTCCGGGGATTGCTTTTGGTGCAGACGACCACATTCGATTGTCTTACGCCACCGATTTAGGCACAATTAAAAAAGCCGTAGAAAGGCTAGATAAATTTGTCCGCAGCATCTAAAAATTAGTCTGTTGACTGTTGACTGTTGACTGTTAACGGTTCACTGTTAACTGTTAACGGTTGACTGTTAACTGTTCACAACTGACAACCAACAACTGACTAATAACTAAAGCTGTTTAGTCATAATCTCTTTGAGCAAATCCAGCCCCTTCTTAACTCGCCGAGAAACAGTCACCGCACTGATACCCAAGCGTTCAGCCGTTTCCTTCTGCGTCAAATCGTAGAGAAAAACAAACTCCAATATCTCGCGAGTCCGTTGTTCCAACATAGCCAAAGCTTGCTGTACGCGAATTTGATCTTCTTGCGCCAACTGAAAACTCCGATACTTGCTATCGGGCACCAATTCTCCCAGACAAGTCGCCCCCTCATCTTCATCTTGCATCGGCGCGTCCAAACTCAGAGGCGATCTGTTGAGATGGGCCAACTTAATTTCTTGCCATTCTTCTAAAGACACCTCAAGGGCTGCTGCTACTTCAGCATCCGTAGGTTTGCGGTTTAACTGCACCTGCAAATCCTTGATCGCTGCTACTGATTTGCGTTCCAGGGACTGCCAGTGGCGGGGAAATCGCACAGAAGGGCTTTTGTCGCGCAAGTAGTGTTGAATTTCGCCCCGTATGTAGGGAATTGCAAAGGAACTAAAAGCGTGTCCCTTGGCGATATCAAACCGCTCGATCGCCCTGATCAACCCAATACATCCGACTTGCAGCAAATCGTCGTAGCTTTCACCGCACTGGTTGATCCAGTGGTAAACTTCTTTTCTGACCAGTCCAATATTCAGTTTAACTAACTGATTGCGGATTTCATTCGATCCAGAAACTTGGTACTCGCGCAACAATTGCAAATTTTCGCTTTTTAGCTCGTTCGGCACTGTGGTAGACATGGTGACATAAGGGTTGGTAGAGCAGAGGACTGAGGTTGCTTTAGATCTAGCTTCTAATCTAGTCTAAAAAAATTCACTTTTAGGTAGTGTAATCCTAGCACTTAATAGGTGTGATAGCGGACACACCAGTTGAGTTTTCGGTACCTGAACGGATTTAGCGGGATTCTCCGAAGTTTTTCGGCATCAGGCAGACTTTTACCAGGGAGAACACCTTCGATCGAATCCCCAATTTAACCAGCTTTTTTCAAAAATATATTATAAGCTGAAAACCTTGTGAATACAATACTTTAATTAATAAAAAATCCCAACTTCATAACTTGCGAATGACCACTATTCAATCATAAATTTAGTCATTAGTCAACAGTCCTAAGTTATGTTGCTCAAGACTGTTGGCCAATGAAGGGCGAGCAGGAGCTTTACGACCAGAAACTGCTCAAGTTCGATCTATCCAGAAAGCCAATTTTACGATACAGAAGGCTCAATGCGAGCGTAAAACAAACCCCGAATTTTCACGTCCAGAGCCGGTCTAGCTCCCAAATCAGTATCAGAAGGCTGCGTGCTCTCAAAAATCCCGCCAACTTCGCCAGTGGCGCTGTTGACTTTAGCAACTTGGAGAGAAATTTTGCCGGCCTTAGTGCGAGTGTCAGCAACCTTAACATTAGCCCGCACCCGTTTGGAATTGTCACTAGCCGGAAGCGCTACAGCATTGTCGTAGCCAGTCGATACCCCGCGAGCTTTAGGGTCTAAAAAGCCTGCGCTGCGGTAAGAAGGAACGTTAAACTCCCCTCTCAAATCGGTGGAAGTATTGATAGCAACCACTCCGGGATCGGAACTGGCCACTAGCTGTTTAATGGTAAACAAGAAAGGTACTTGCTCTCCGCCCGGTAACTGAATCGTAATAGCTTGAAAATCCAAGCCGTCTTCTTCTGTGAAAGTCAGAGTTCCGTCTGTACCGACCTTGAGCGTACCTTGAACTTGGTCAATGCTCGACGTGAACCGGGTCAGCAATTTACCAGGCACAAATTCCGCTTCTTGGCGTTTGTTTGCTGGTTCTTCCTTCACAAAATAAGTTGTGGGCTGCAAACACAAACCAGTAAGTTTATAGGTGGCGCCCGCTTCGATGGGGATCGATCCCCGAGAAGTTTCTGCCAAGCTAGGGCAGTTATTAGCCAAGCCAGTACCTCTAATCTCGTCGTAGGTGAGCAACTCCGTAGTCGCCACCGTCGTGTCAGAAGCAGAAGAACAAGCAACCAGCGCACTCATGCAAAATGCTAAAAGTGCAACAATTAAAGCACGATATTTCATTGCAAACCTCAATATCCAACATCGGATTATATTAAGAAAAAGCCCTACTTCGAGCAAAATATAATTGCCCGCCGGCAGGCTAGGCCAGCGCTTAGGGCAGCATTTAGATCCAGATCGCTCGCTTCACCGAGACCGGCATTGACTCAAAAAATCAAGCTAGTGCGCCGTGAAAATAAGCATGAACTTATGATTTCTCAAAGGTTCGGATCGCAGCCCAATACACATGGTACGACGGGTTGTGCTCTTTTCCTGACTTGGACTGCAAATTAATATTGCTTAAGTCAACCTACTTAAGTTACTTTGCTTATGACCCCGAATGGCGATCGCGACTAGCTCGATTAGTCGATTGACCAAAAGGCTGGGGACAAAGGCCTTGTAGATTTCAAAGGAAGCAGCGGTATGGACAACGGCAAAGATTTAGAGTCAGAAAAGTTGCAGTCTCAAATGCACTCGCTGACAGAGGCGATTCGGACTTTAGCCGAAAGTTGTCAGGGAGACAGTCTGCTGCTTTTGGCCCTGCTGCGGAGGCTGGAAGCTTCGCACCGGGAAATTCGGGACGGTTTGTTTCAAGCGTCTTTTCCCGACAACCGCCAAGCACTTTACAAACTGCTCAGGAATATTGAAGCCAATGGCGGCTGGCCTTACATCCACCGCATGAAACTTCGATCGCTCTTGGGGTACAGCCAACAATTATCTCCTGTAGAAGATTCTCCAGCCGAGTCGCCACAAGACTCGGCCGGAACTCCCCAAGACGTGAAATAGTTTTGAGTTATGAGTTATGAGTTTATGTAAAACTCACAAACTCATAACTGAGCTGCGCGATCGCACCTAGAACCCCAAAGGTGTAGGAGCTAAGGGTATCGGGTTCGCCACCGTCGGGAATATCGGCGTCTGCCCCGGCATTGGCAATAGTCCGGGAGTCGGCGTCGGAGGGATCGAACTAATTGATAGCAGAGGCGAATCAGGCACGCTAACTGTCGGCGGAATCGGAATCCTCGAAGCAGTCGGCGTCGGAGGCGGAGTTGGAGTCGGAGGGGGAGTTGGAGTCGGAGGCGGAGTTGGAGTCGGAGGGGGAGTTGGAGTCGGAGGGGGAGTTGGAGTTGGAGGCGGAGTTGGAGTCGGAGGCGGAGTTGGAGTCGGAGGCGGAGTTGGAGTTGGAGGCGGAGTTGGAGTTGGAGGCGGAGTTGGAGTCGGAGGCGGAGTTGGAGTCGGAGCATCAGTTGCAGCCTCCGTTGCAGCCCCAGTTATATCTGTAGTTGTGGTTGTAACTGTGGTTGTAACTGTAGTCCTAGTTGGTCTGGGAGTAGCCGTCCCAGTCACAGCGATAAAATCATTCGCCTCGATCAGCGCCGCCGGAGTGTCGATCAAAATTGCTAAAAGCTTGCCGTCGAGCGTCGTAATTACTGTATCCCTGACATTTGCACCGTTACCTTGCCGAACTTGCAGTTGAGCGAAAGATAAATTGCTCGGCAGTCCAAAGAAATCCTCTGTGTCATTGTAATCAGTAATTAAACCCAAACTGCCAGGCCCGGCTCCCAATCCAAAGACATCGCTGCCGCTGCCGCCAGTCAGAGTATCCGAACCCTCGCCTCCGATTAAAGAATCATTACCTTCTGCCCCAAATAAATTGTCATTGCCGAAACCTCCCAAAATGGTATCGTCGCCGATACCTCCAGCCAAGGAGTCATCGCCAAAACCGCCGTCGATACCATCATTACCTTTGCCGCCAAACAGGAAGTCATTGCCTTCATCTCCCAGTACCGAGTCGTCGGCTTCATCGCCGCGAAGCGTATCGGAACCGATGCCGCCAAAAACTGTATCGTCAGCCTTGCCCCCGAATATCTGGTCATTACCAGCGTCTCCCAAAAGCGAATCGTTGGCGGCATTGCCGTACAAAGTGTCGTCGCCGTCGCTGGCACTCAAGTAATCGTTGCCATCACCGCCCAACAGTTGATCCCTGCCACTACCGCCGTTGAGAGAATCGTTCCCAAAATTCCCGTAGAGAAAGTCATCATCAGCATTCCCGAACACGGAATCGTCCCCGTCATTCCCTGTGAGGGTGTCGTTGCCAGTACCGCCGGCAATCACATCAAAGCCTGCGTTCCCACTAACTAAGTCGTCCCCTGCATCTCCCAACACGCTGTCTATCCCGTCGTTGCCTTCGAGGATGTCGTTGCCCAAACCGCCGCGAATCGAGTCGTCGCCGTTGCCGCCTAGAGCAGAATCGCGGCCTTGGTTGCCAATAAGTTCGTCATTTCCTTCACCGCCAATCAGCGAATCTGCTCCGTCACCTCCAAGAAGCTGGTCGTTGCCGCCGTCGCCCTCTAGGGTGTCATCTCCTCCCGCACCCAGAGGCGTGTCATCGCCATCTAAGCCGCGAATTCGATCGCCCAGCGGAGTCCCTAGAATAAAGTCGTTGCTGTCTGTGCCGATCAGATTTGCCATACGGGATACACCGTTCCTCAATAAAATAAATTGTTTGAAATTATGTTAATCGCCTTCGTGACAAGGGATTGCTGCTTGCCTAGGTTAGCATAATTGAGATTTTGGCAATCTGGCGCAGGGGCGCTGGAAGTTTGACCCGTGTCCGCAGTTGCGATCGGGGCTGGTATAATGCCCGATTAGTCATTAGTCATTAGTCATTAGTCATTAGTCATTAGTCATTAGTCAACAGTTAACAGTTAACAGTCAACAGTCAACAGTCAACCGTCATCAGTTAACAGTCAACCGTCATCAGTTAACAGTTAACAGTCAACAGTCAACAGTCAACTTTTATGCGCTAATAGGTAACACTATCTCAAATTCACTCCCTCCCCCCAAAGTAGAATTGACATTAATTGTTCCGCCGTGGGTTTCGACTACAATCTGGCGGGCGATCGCCAATCCTAACCCAGTGCCTTTTCCTACTGCCTTCGTTGTGAATAAATGGTCAAAAATCCGCTGTTTTACTGCTTCTGTCATGCCTGCACCGTTATCGGCAATCTGAATTTTGATGTGCCGATCGCCCGACTGACAGGTACGAACTGTGATACAGTGTGGATTTGCTTTAATGGCATCCAAACTGCGTCTTTGGTTTGATTCTTCTAGGGCATCGATCGCGTTAGCAAGCAAGTTCATAAAGACTTGGTTCAGTTGACCGGGAAAGCATTCGATTGGGGGGAGATTGCCGTAGTCTGTGACGACTTCGATCGTGGGATGGTGTTCGTTGGCTTTCAGCCGATGTTTCAAAATTAAGATGGTGCTGTCAATGCCCTCATGGATATTAAACGGAACTTTGTAGTCTTTATCGGCTCTGGAGAAGGTGCGGAGGCTGGTGCTAATGCCGCGAATGCGATCGCACCCGACTTTCATCGACAACAGCATCTTTGGCAAATCTTCTAAGGCATACTCTAAATCAATATCCTCAGCATCTTCTTCAATTTCCTCGCCGGGATTTGGCAGTTTTTCTTGATATAATTTTAAGTGGGCAATCACATCTTTTATCGTGGTCGTTGCTTCCTCAATATTGCCGCTAATAAAGCCGACAGGATTATTAATTTCGTGGGCTATTCCTGTGACTAGATTCCCCAATGTGGACATTTTTTCGCTTTGCACGATCTGTAACTGTGCTTGCTGCAGATCGAGGAGCGATCGCTCTAATTCTTGTGCATAAGCTTGAGATTGTTGGTACAAGCGAGCATTTTCTATAGAGATAGCCGCTTGGGCGCACAAAAGTTGGATGAGATCAGTGCGATCTTCTGTAAATGCACCAATTGTCAAGTTATTTTCTAGATATAGCAACCCGATTAATTTACCCTGATTTAAAATCGGGGTACACAGCACACTTTTGGGCTTTTCGTGGAGCAAATACTGATCCGCAATAAAATCGTTTTGTACTGCTGCATTATCCAAAACCACAGTTTTCCAAGTCCGCTTAACATAGTTGACCACAGCAGAGGGAAACTCGTCGCTGGCTGACAGTGGTACAGATATTGAGATGACATCTTGATTGAAGGAGGCTACAGCTTCGATGGCGAGATTCCCATCCTTAAGCAACAGCAGAACTACTTTTTTTGCCCCGGCATTTTCCATCACCACAGACATCAGGCCAGCCAGCACTTTTTCTAATTTAATTTCACTTGAGAGAGTTTGGGAGGCTTTGAGAATAGCCGCGAAATCGAGGGTTTCGTAAATACTGTTGCTACTCGATCGAATTGTTTGGAATCTTTGAGGTAAAATTGACGATTTATTGATTGGGTGGATGCGGGTTTGGGGGATTACAAAACGATTTTCTCTGGCCTGCAATATGGGAGAAAGAAGTTGGGGATAGCGTTTTTCTAAGTCATCGATTTTGGCTTTCGCACCCCAGCGAGCGTAACAGTAGTAGGCGTCTTGCATATAGGCTTGCGCCATTTTTTCTTTGCCCCAGTCGAGGTAGAATTTAGCTGCTAGTTCGTTAGCGAGGGCTTCTTCTTGGATGTATTCGTTTTCTTTCGCTCCAGAAATGGCACGATCGTACATTTCAATAGCTTCTGCCCTCTGTCTGGCAACTCGGTATTTCTCTGCTTCTACCAACTGCCACTTATGCAAATAATTCATGGGGGCGTGTTCTGCCCAATGCTGCAACTTCCTTTGATTTTCCTGAACTCGTTGCCCCTGCGTTTCTAACTCCAGGGCTGTTTCATTATCCGTAGGGGCCGTGCTACCCCTACTCCCCGTGCCGGCCCTCTTGGTCTGACCTGCCGATCGAATCGTCTAGGTCGGGGGTAGGCACGGGGAGTAGGGGTAGCACTACCCCTACAAAATTCATGTTTTTGGTGAGAATGAAACAGCCCTGTTTCTAACTCCGTCTCGGACTCAGGAGTGGCCAGGGCTATGAGTGAGTCATAGAAATTTGACACTCCCCGACCTAAAAGTGCGAGGATTCTTAATTCAGCGACTAACCTTTAAGTGTTGCGTCATGAAAGGCAATATTCAGACCTTTTAACCGTAGAAAACTACCAATTAACGAGCCTGATTCGCAGCCACCCCAGCGGGTCTATCTCCAAAAGCGTACTAGGATATTTACCTAGAGTTTGGGTATGCCCTACCCTACTTAACAATCCTAAAAGAATAGTTTGTTTTAACTGGTTTAAGGTTTAATTCAACCTCTAGCTGTTTAAAGAGTTTTCGCTGCTCTGCGTCCCCCGGTTTATACCTAAAAGTGTGTCTTAACTGTTTCACGATGGTAAAGGAATTAAACCTTGACTTTTATAGTATATCACAAATATAGGAACTTACTGGACTTGTTGAAAGAAGTTTTAAGAAATTAAAGCCGTCCTAGAAGGACAGGGTTTTAAACCCAAATTTTTGATAAATTTACCTGTAAGGCAGTCACCAGCGCAAACAAAGACGAACCAGCCAGATAACAAGCTGTCGCAATACTTGCCGCCACTTGCATCGTGGCCAGTTTTTGGGCATCCACCATCGCTGGCAGATCGAATAACTCTTCAATAGGTCGATCGCCGATCGAGCTATTAATTTCCTGCACTGCTTGCTGAATATCTTCTGATGTAGGGCTATCGGGCAATTCTACTCCTAATTCTTTGAGACTCAACAAACCGATAGCAATTCCTTCTAAAAACTTGTTCTGGGACGATAATGCCTGAATTTTGACGATGTAAACGCTCACTCGCTCTAGGGGAGTTCTGGTATGATGAATCACAGTGTCAATCCACCGATCCATCCGGTCAAATTCGCCACAGAGTGAAGCCACTTCGGCGGCTATTTCGTGCAAGTTCAAGGTCATCTCGTACTGTCGTTGCCAAGCGCTCTCTCCAAGCAAATTTAGCCCGATCGCAGCATACTCGCGAGCAGCTTGATAAGCAGTAGCGGCTCTGGCTTTGCGGCAAGCCGTGAGGTTTAGTTGTGCCAAATTGTCCCGTTCTGTTTGGTCTTCAATCAGCGCAATACCATAATTCAACTGATTGACAACTGAAAAAATTTGCTCTTCTATAGCTGCGGGTGAAATTTGCTGGATCAGCAATTGTCCAATCTGATAGTGAGCACGATCTCGCTCTTGTTCGGGAATTAAAGAATAGGCGGCTTGCTGAACGCGATCGTGCAAAAACTTGTAATTCACTACCTCCGAATTATCGGTCTCCTCCCGTCTTTCTCGACCAATATAAAACTTATAGATTTCACTTTCAGGCAGGATTAACCCCTCTTGCAAAGCCTTCCACAAATCCGCCGCCGTTTCCGTTTCCAATTGCTCGGAAACAACTGCCAAAGTCCCCAAATCAAACTGATTCCCAACACAAGCAGCCAACTTCAACACATTCTGAGTCGCTGGCGGCAATTTTTGCAACTGCAACGCCATAAACTCGACCACATCATCCGTCAGCGCTGCCTCCCGAACTCGCACAATATCGCACTGCCAGTAACCAGCAAGCCGGTCAAACTCAATCAGCCCATCCTGATGCAGTGCTTTGAGAAACTGCGTTGCAAAAAAGGGATTTCCCTGGGTTTTTTGTGCCACCAACTCCGCCAACGGTATTGCCCAAGATGGATCGCAATTGAGCGTATCAGCAACCAAATGATTTAGGCTTTCGGAACTCAACGGTTCCAGCGTAATAGTATCCACCGTTGCCCCAGCTTTAACCGCTGCATCCAGTGTCAGCATCAACGGATGTGCTGCAAATACTTCATTATCTCGGTAGGCACCAATTACTAATAAATAACCGATTGTCGCATCGGCCACCAGCATTTCCATTAACCGCAGCGAGGCGGTATCTGCCCACTGCAAGTCATCCAAAAACATCACCAGGGGATGTTTGGGTTTTGTGAACACCTTAATAAAGTTTTGGAAAAGCAAATTAAACCGATTTTTTGCCGCATTTCCTGATAATTCTAGTACGGGTGATTGTTTGCCAATAATTTTTTCGAGTTCGGGAATTACTTCAATAATGACTTGTGCGTTATCGCCCAGTGCTTGCAATATTTGAGTTTGCCATTTTTTCAACTCCTCGTCACTTTCGCTCAACTATTGTCCCATTAAGTCGCGAAATGCTTGCACAAAAGCTGAGAAAGGAATGTTGCGGTTAAATTGGTCGAATTTGCCTTTTATAAAATAGCCACGCTGGCGGACAATTGGTTTTTGAACTTCATTCACCACTGCCGTTTTTCCAATCCCAGAAAAACCAGCTACTAGCATCATTTCTGTTGTGCCACTACTGACGCGATCGAAGGCTTCGAGTAGGGTTTCTACTTCTGTTTCGCGACCATAGAGTTTTTCGGGTATAATGAATCGATCGCCCACATCCCTCTGCGCGATCGCAAAACTCTTTATCCTACCGTTTTCTTCAAGTTGCTCCAAACAACATTCTAAATCGAATTTCAGCCCCAACGCACTCTGATAGCGGTCTTCGGCATTTTTCCCCATTAATTTGCTGACAATCTCCGAAAGTACGGGCGGGATTTCAGGATTAATTTCATGCAGTGATGGTGGTTGCTTGGCAATATGACAGTGTACTAATTCCATCACATCGTTGGATTGAAACGGCAATCGTCCCGCCAGCAATTCGTAAAAAGTCACGCCCAAAGAGTAAAAGTCACTGCGGTAGTCAATGCCGCGATTCATCCTTCCCGTTTGTTCGGGAGACAAATAGCCGAGTGTCCCTTCCAGCAGGTTGGGATTCATCAGGGTTTGAGTTTCCCTGGGCAGCAAAGATGCAATACTAAAGTCAATGAGTTTGACTTGTTTTGTTTGGGGATTAATTAAAATATTGGCGGGTTTAATGTCTTTGTGAATTATCCGGTGGCGATAGAGTATATCTAATATATTGCTCAGGTCGATCCCCACTTGCAAAAACTCCATCAGAGACGGCCGAGTTTCCCCTTTTTCCGTCCATTCCTTCAGAGAAATTCCCCCAAAGTCTTCCATTACCAACGCATAGCTGTTGTGGTAGGTTTCTAAGCTGTAGGTTTCGATGATTCCGGGCAAGTTGAGGTTTTTGGCGATCGTGTACTGATTGCGAAATTGCACCAGTTCGCTGAAGCTGGGATACTCGTTCTGCAGGACTTTGATGGCGACGGGCTGTTTATCGTTAGTGCGAAAAGCTCGATAAACTAGGGTGCGAGTTCCTGAGTAAATGCGATCGAGAATGTGATAACCTGTCAATCTAAAATTTATACTTGCCATACTTATATTCTTCCCGTCCTCCACGGGCTATTTCCACATTAGCAGAAGCCCATACAGTTTCCAACTCCCGTGATTGTTATTTTAAATCAATATGAGATATAGCAGTTCTCAATCTTGGTGAGGTCTGCCCTATGCCCTATGCCCTATGCCCTATGCCCTAGATCGGAGAACACCTCATGTTACTGAGAAACGCTATATATCGTTCAATGTTCGTGATGGGGATCACTGAAGTAAGAAACTTTTCAAGCTGAGCAATTCCTATTTTTATTAAAAATTAAATAGCCTCATCCATAGGGGAATAGTGAATAATAAACTAACGCAGCCGAGACCGATCGCAGTTACGGCTAATTCGCGATCGAGATTGAAAGCTTCTGCCAACAATGTAGTACCAAAAGCAGGAGGCATCGCCATTTGCAGCACTAGCACAAGTCGCGGCGCGCCCGCGATCCCCAAAAACGTTAATCCCGTGCCAATTACCAAGGGAACTAACAGCATTTTAATCACGAGACAAGCCAAAACTTGTTTGAGGTTGTGCAAGGAATTCAACTTGCTCAACAGCATCCCGATCGTAATTAAAGCTAAAGTAATTACACTCCAAGCACCTGTTGTTAACAATTCTGCAATTTGTGCCGAAAGCGGCAAGCTGCGCGAGACAAATCCTAAACCAAAAGCCCACAGTGCCGGATTCAGAAAAATTGCCCGCACCGGACCTAACCAACTCTGAGGACGATCGCTTTTGCCGCAGTGAGAAGCAATAGCAACTCCCAGTATATTGATTCCCATGCCAGTGCCTAGCAAGTCGTAAAACAACGCCCAGGCAAAGTGTTCGGAACCTAATAAGGACAAGGTGACGGGAAAGCCTAAAAAACCCGTATTACCCACCATCGTTGCCAATAAGAAGCTGCCTTGAGTGGGCAAACTCCAAGCGCTGGTGTGTTCCGGGCTATTTTGGGCGATCGGATTAAGACTCTTGAAACGTTCCTCGCCGACACCGAAATTTATCAAAATCCCAGCGAGTCCTCCACCTGCTAGAATTGCCGCCCAAGCTATCAGCGGCGCCATCCAAATAGCGCCAGACAAATTAGCGCTGCGGATAAAAGCAACAATGCTCAATGGCGTGCCAAAGAAGAAAAGAAACTTCGCTAAATATGTAGAATAGCTTCTCGGTAGCAGGCGGCCGAGAATGAATCCGAACGCCACCCATCCGATCAGATTTAGATAAAGTTTGAGCAGCGGATTTTCTAAATAAAGCATGATTGGCTAAATCTTTACTAAACGACATATACCAATTTTTTATGAGGCTCCGTAGAATCCGATCACCCCTAGCCAAGGGCGGGCACGGGGGCACCGCCCCTACTAAGGGGGGACAAGATTCCGATCAAAGTCAACCCCTACTCCCCAACAATCAGGGGGATTTAGGGGGATCGAGATATGTGCAACTTCACATTAAATTGGTATTACGCAGATCCACTACTTTTGCCAAAAAAGCCCACATTTACCCTATCGCCGCAGTTTTCCCCGGCATCGCAGGGCTAAATATTAATGATTATTCAGCCTCGCAAATAATTTTCCACACAGGCCTTGACATCCACAGAAGCGCGTGTCATGATTAAGTTGAGGAATAAGTCAACATAGGTGAAAACTATGGCACGGCAAGCAAAACAATCATCTCAAGTCAAACGTTCCAGCAGCCAAGCAGCCTCCAATACTCGCACCAAGTTTACTCTCTACAATTTTGCCGGAAACGCCAAGGCATTCTATCTAGTCGATCGCATAAATTTAGAAAGAAAGCCCGGTGATCTCCCTGAAAAATCCGTGGCTCACAGCATCATCATCATCGACCGTTCCGGCTCAATGTATTATGACTTAGAACCGCTGAAAGAAACCTTAATCAAGCTTTTGACATTAGACGAATACAACAATTACCAGCTAATTGTCAGCCTAATTTCCTACGCTAGCAATCGGGACGTAATTTGTCACTTCCAGCGAATTCCCATTCAAGAAGTGCTGAAGTTTGACTCTCCATACATCAAAGAAATTCAAAAAATCCACACGGCTGGCAGTACCTGCATATCGCAGTCGATGCAACTCGCTAAATCTCTGGTTAAAGCGGGAGAAATGACAGCGATCAATTTGCACACAGACGGCTATGCAAATGACCCCAGTCCCAATTCGGAATCTGCAAAACTAGGGGAAATTTGCGAAGAACTCAAAGACATGGATGTGTTTGCAAACACGATATCCTATGCTTCTGCTGACTTCAAACTTCTCTCCAAAATCGCCAACACATTATCGGGAAATTGCATCCGCGCTGGCGAAGTCAAAATGGTTTATGATGCTCTTTACGACAGCACAAAACTGTTAGGCAGTTCCGTTGCACCGCCGCTGGAAGAACCGTTAATTAAGGAATATGATTATCAAGTTTTTGTTTCCAAAAGTGGCAAGAAAATCAACGGTTCATCGAGCACGCTGAAAATCTGCGGGCTGAAAGCAGACGATCGCGGACTGTTTTACAAATATCAGAAAGTCGCCAAAGATGAGTATGACAAACTAGATGTTCCCGTTGCTCAAACTGATGAGTCGGTGTTTGCTTTTGCGAAAGCTAACCTCGCTGACGGCAATTTAAATACGGCTAAGTATGCGCTGGTGAGTACCTTCGACGCTACTTTGACGGAAAAACACGCTAAAGCTTTGACAAATGCCCAAATAGCGGAGTTTACGGAAGATTTGGAACAGGCTGTTTTTGCGCCTGATGTGTTGAAAAATCATGTAATTGGCGATCGGGTAAAAGTCAGCGAGAAAATTTCCCTGCTGGAGTTAATCAAGATATTGGAGGAAAACAGCAACAGCATCATCATCAACTTGAAACACTTGCAAGAAAATTATCAGCGAAAAGGTTTGAAGCGAATTGAGGGAAAGCGAGACGAAAACGGCAACCTTGTCAAGCCTTGGCTGAAAACTGAATTCTTGGACGGTGGCGAATACATGCAAATGGGTTCATTTGCGATCAATCAAAATACCGCTACCATCAATATGCTGATTACCCGCAAAGCTAAGCTGGTAAAAGTTGAGGATGAAACTTTAATCGCAGAAGTGGCGGGAATTCTAGTTACAGACCTCAATACTTTCAACAATTATACCATTGTCAGCGACGGCGAAGTTAATATTAAGTCGCTGCGAACCAAAATCAGCAGCAAACCAGTGTTTGATTTGCTCAAAAAATGCGGTGTCCTTGAAAAAGACGGTTCGCCCGTGCAAGAATTTGACTTCCGTTCCGAGTACGATATTAAGTTAGAGACTTTGCCCCTGGTGCCTTTTGACGGGCGTTACGGCAGCCTTGACGGAGTGTTTGAGGAACTCGCAGAAATCAAAATTCTCTCTAGCATTCTCTCGGCTCATTTGAAGGAGGAATCTGAGGCTTACACTGCGGAACAATTGGAAGAATTGAAACAGCATTATCTCTCAAAAAGCCTTTACATCAACTTTCCGACGACGACGGAATACACGGAATTAAAAAGTGCGATCGCCAACGGTTCAGTAGATTCGCGAGTCAGCTACAAAATCGACATCGGCAGCAAAAACATCCTCAACTTCGGCAAATTGCACTCTGCCAACAAATTTCTCGATCGCCTTTATGAAGTTTACCACAAAAACACGGGCGAAAAGCTAGCAAAACCGACATTTGACATCACGTTAGATGAGCCTGTTGTCTTCGCACACAAAACCCTGTCATCCCGAACAAAAATCACCAAAGTTGACGACTTGATGAAACTGATTTTCGATGAGTTTTTGGGGTTGGAGGATAACGGAATTGTTAGCGCTACTTTAGCCAAAGTGGGTGCAGATAGTTTGCTGCGGCTTTTGCAAGCGAAATGGCAGGGAGAAGATGTCAAGCGAGACGAGTTTGTCGCTGCTTTAGCTAATGCGAATGAGCGACTGGAAGCTTATGCTGAAAAAGTGTACAGGGAAAAAGTTTCACCGCTGGTTTTCTATATCGGTTCTACCGGACTTATCCCGGATGAAATGGAGGCAAAAGCTGCTACTGCTGAGGAAATTAATTCTAAATACGGCAACTTGCAATTTTCTAAAGATGAGCAAGAGGGGATGTTTTTTGAAGTGGGAGATTGCATTATTAGCGTGTATGCTAAGAATGAGTATTTCACGGTAGGGAAGTAGAAAGTAGGGTGGGCCTTTGCCCACCTTGGTTAAATAGGGCTGATTGAAATGAACTGCAAAGGCGTAGTCGATAGTAACAAATCAGGTCAAAAAATATGGATACACCACCACTCCCACAACCAAAACTCGATCGCACACCGATCACTTTCGATCAATATGCAGCCTACACCCCCGAAAAGCTAGAACTGCGGCATGGTTTCTATGGCTATGGAGGGCAAGACTTGACAGGTTTTTATCTTGCAGTATTGGCAAATATGGGGTTACGGGAAGCTGTGCGCCAGGTACCGCTTGCACTATGGCTAGAGGCAATTCAAGAGTTAGCTTTGCAAAATCCTAAACTCAATTTTGATACTGAGATTGGGGAAGCTATGCTTAACAGCTTGAACCGAGGATTGGAAGATTTGCAAGCAGTTGCAGAGTATTTGGAAGAACAAGCTTAGTCGCGGTACACACAGCAAAAATGAAACGCGATTCGTTTATACTGTAAGGGCGGTACTCCCGTACCCACCCTCTATTTAAAACGGAATTTCCTCATCTTCATCTTCCACAGTCTTAGCCGTCATCCGCCAACTGGTAATATACTCAATTTGCACATCAATTTTGTTAATAGCTTCCCCTAAGCGCTTTTGGATGTATTGAGTCAGCGTCACCATAAAATCTAACTCAACTCCCACAGATAGCGCAAGTTTTGCCAATTTAGCAAAATTCACCTTCAAAATCGAGGAACTGGACAACTTAAAATGGGGAGTATTTTCCTGATTTTGCACCAACATTGCTTTTTTAATGCGCTCTTTTAGATGCTCAACTTCTGAATCCAGCAACTTCCATTCAGGCAAAATTTCTTGATACCTTTTGCCCAATGCTGTTAAATCCTCACTCTCCGGTTCCGGCGCAATTTTTTTAGTAGATTTCCGCCGTTGCTGTACATTAGAATTTAACCGCCAACTAGCAATATCCTCAACTTCCAAAGATGGATCGGCGATGAGTTCACCTAACTGTTTTTGAATTTCTTTCGTCAGCGTCACCGGAAAATTCAACTCAATTCCCTCAGTTTGCGTCAGTCTGGCCAGCGTCATAAAATCAACTTTCATCGTTATCGAACTGGAAAGCTCAAAATAAGAACTGTCTTTGAGCTTTTGGGCCAGCATCCCTGCTTTAATGCGTTCTTTCACTTCAGCGATTTCTGAATCTAGCGGCTTCCACCGAGATTCTATTTTCTGATATTTTTCGCCCAATGCTGTCAAGTTTTCCGTTGCGGGTTCGGGGTAACATTGGGCAAGGATTTCTAGGAGGCTGCCATGCACTCCAGCTAAATAAACCGCGTCCATCTTGGCATATTCTAGCTGCTTCTCGGTGAGGGGACGCTTTGCCCAATCGCCACTTTGTTCTGTTTTATCTACATAAGCAATGCCGCAAAGTGTTTCTATTAAAGTTTTGAGTTGTCGATTAGGTAAGGGCAGAATGTAAGTGGGAATCTTTGTCGCCATTTTGAGTGTGCAGGTGACATTTTGAGCGTCGTCATTGCCTAAAAATCGGATGTCATAGCTGGCGTTATGCAAGACTTTTTCAATATTTGGATTTACCATGATTTGGTTGATGAAATCTTTTGCCAATTCTGGTTTATCCAAGACATCTAGTATAAAAGTGGCATCTCCCGTGGAATCTGTGGAGTCAGCTAACACCTGAATCAGAGATAATCTGGGGTTGGATTTATAGTCTGCTATTTCTGTGTCAACCCACAGGATTTTAGTTTGGGCAAATTTAGCGATGAGTGCTTTGATGTCGTTGGCTGCTGTTAAATAAGGCATTTTAATCGACTTTTGCTATTAACTTTTTGATTATATTATGCTATAGCAATTATCGGATCGATTGTCAACGATCGCATTAAGGACACGGCATGGCCGTGTCCCTACAGGTATTTTTTCATAATTAGTATTAAATGTTGACCCGTCTTGGAGGCAGAAACCGGGAATAGACGATCGCATTTTTACCATTCAGCAGTAAGGTACGCAGCGCGCACCTTACAAACTATTAACCTATGACTATTCTGCCACTTCCTCAGATTCCGATTCTTCCGCCGATTCTTCACCAGCAGGCGGCACTAAAGCCACAGCTACGATCGAATCATCCTCATCTAACCGCTGCACCCGCACACCCGTTGCTGTGCGCGATTGGGTAGAAATTGCACTCACAGCCTGACGGATAATAATACCTCGGTTGGTAATGATCATCAATTCGTCATCTTCGTTGACAATTCGCAGGGCAGCTACCTGATCCTTACCCTTTTTCGACTTGAATTTAGTAGCCGTCAATCCCTTACCAGCCCGTCTTTGCAGGCGGAATTGAGAAACAGGAACCCGCTTCCCGTAGCCGTTGGTGGTGATTACCAACACCGAAGGAACTTCGCTGCTAACCGTCGAAATTTCTTCGGCATCTTCGCCTTCTATTTCCTCGGCTTGCAGTTCTAATTCTTCGTCTTCCAATTCCGCATCTTCACTTTCCAATTCAACAATTTCTGCTCCTTCAAATTCCGAGTCTTCAGTTTCTAATAGAGCAATATTAGCTCCCTCAAATTCCGAGTCTTCAGTTTCCAAGTCAGCAATTTCGGCAACAATTGAACTCGGCAAAATGTCCATGCTGATCAACTCATCGCCCGATCGCAATTTCATTGATTTTACACCCCGCGTCGCGCGGCCGACTGGGCGCAACTGTTCGTGATTGGTGCGGAAATGAATTGCCATGCCTTGGCGCGTACCGATGATGATGCTGTCACCCACTTTTGCTCTCCGTACCCAGCGCAGTTGGTCGCCTTCTTCTAGAGAAATCGCGATTAATCCATTAGTGCGGATGTTGCCAAAAGCGGAAAGTGCGGTTTTCTTAATGTAGCCGCCGCGAGTCAACATTACCAAGTATTCTTCGCTGGTGAATTCTGTAACTGACACCATAGAAGTGATTTTTTCTTCTATAGGAATCGGCAGCAGTTGCACCACGGGAGTGCCGCGGGCAGTCCGGGAACAGACGGGGATTTGATACGCTTTGACAGAGTAAACTACGCCCCTGTCGCTGAAGAACAAAACGCTGTCATGATCGCAGCAGGAAAGGAAATGTTCTACTCCGTCGTCTTCTTTCATTTTCGCGCCTGCTTTGCCGCGAGTAGCGCGACTTTGGGCCTCGAAAGTGCTGACAGGCATCCGCTTGATGTAGCCTTGCTCTGTAATCAGAATAATTGCTTGTTCGTTGGCAATTAAATCTCTTTCATCGATTTCTCCTTCGGCGTGTTCGATGACGCTGCGTCTAGGAGTGGCGATTTTGGTTTGGATTTCGACAGCTTCAAATTCGGCGATTTCTAAGATGCGTTCCCGCCGCGCTAAGATATCTTCCAAATCTGCGATTTTAGTTCGCAATTCTTCGTGTTCTTGCTGAATTTTTTGCGCTTCTAATGCTGTCAAACGCCGTAACTGCATTTGCAGAATTGCGTCTGATTGCTGTTCCGAAAGACCGTAATTATCCATCAATTCTTGTTTGGCTGCTGCAGAGTCGGCAGCGGCGCGAATTAGGTGAATAATTGCATCTAAGTTGTCTAGGGCAATTAATAAGCCTTGCAGAAGGTGGTCGCGTTCTTCTGCTTTGCGGAGCTCATATTGAGTCCGGCGAGTAATTGTCTCAATGCGGAAGTCTAGGAAGACATTGAGGAATTGGGAGAGCGTAAGTAGTTGGGGTTCCCCATTTACTAGCGCTAACATATTGGCTCCAAAGTTGGCTTGGAGGGGTGTTTGTTTATAGAGGTTGTTGAGGACGACGCGGGGATAGGCGTCGCGCTTGAGTTCGATCACGATCCGCATTCCGTCTCTATCGCTTTCGTCGCGAATGTCGGAAATTCCATCTAATCTTTTGTCGTTGACAAGTTCGGCAATTTTCTCAATTAGCGCTGCCTTGTTTGTTTGGTAAGGCAATTCGGTGATAATAATTGCTTCTTTGTCGGGGCGACCGGGATGTTCGATGGTTTCAATGCCGGCGACTCCGCGCATTGTAATCGAACCGCGCCCGGTGGTGTAAGCATCGCGAATGCCGCCTCTACCCAGAATTTGCCCTCCGGTGGGAAAGTCCGGGCCGGGGATGTACTGCATCAATTCCAGGTCAGTAATTGCTGGATTGTGAATTAGTGCTACTAAACCGTCAATTATTTCGCCTAAATTGTGCGGCGGAATGTTGGTGGCCATCCCTACAGCAATCCCGGAGGAACCGTTGAGCAAAATTTGGGGGATGCGTGCCGGGAGTACGAGGGGTTCTTGCTGGGAACCGTCGAAGTTGTCGCCGAAATCAACTGTTTCCGAGTCGATGTCGCGCAGCATGGAGTCGCTCGTCAAAGCTGTGAGGCGACACTCGGTGTACCGCATGGCAGCGGGCGGGTCGTTGTCAACGGAGCCGAAGTTGCCGTGGCCGTTGATCAGGCGTTCCCGCATGGAGAAATCCTGAGCCATCCGCACCAGGGCGTCGTAAACCGCTGTGTCTCCGTGCGGGTGATACTTGCCCAGCACCTCCCCCACGACGCGGGCGCATTTGCGGAAAGGTCGATCGGGAGTCAAGCCCAATTCGTTCATGGCGTAGAGAATGCGTCGGTGAACGGGCTTGAGACCGTCCCTGGCATCTGGTAGCGCCCGACCGACAATTACGCTCATGGCGTATTCCAAGTACGATCGGGACATCTCATTACCCAGATCCGTCGGGATTATCCGCGACTCAGAGGTGCTCATAGGTTGAAAAACTCCGTTAAAAATTTAAATTTGACCGCTATAAATCTCAAAAATGCGATAAAATCGGTTTGGATTCAGTAGAGCTGCCAAATATTGCAAATTACTCCTGAAATTATATCACAATTTGCCTTGGAATTTATGGGAAAGTTGCCAGAAAATTTAAGGGACGAAACAAGCACAATTGATAATTTGTCAGTTGGTGATTTTGTCAGCAGTTGGCAAAAGCTAGAAAGTTTTTTTTAGGCGGTCGCTTTTCATGCTTTCGTGAGTTTTTTTGACGACCATATAAGAAATTAAAATGGTTACTCGATCGAAATTTTAATTTCACAAAACCGAAGGCATTCTTAAAGCCAACTAAAAATCTAAAATCTAAAATCTAAAATCTAAAATCAGCCGATGCTACCCGTCATCTACTCCGAAGATTTCTTGCTGCACAAGACTGGAATGCTTCACCCAGAGCGACCAGAACGTTTAACGGCGATCGTCAATGCTCTGAAAGCTGCTCCTTGGGCGGATAAAATTGAATGGCAACTGCCCACCCCAGTGGCGCAGCGCGAACAACAACTGTTCTCGGCTATCAAAAAAGTTCACTCGCAAAGATACATCAAAGAAATCGAACATTTGGCTCATCGGGGAGGCGGCTACCTCGACGGTGATACGCCGATTTCTGCTGAAAGTTACGACGTAGCGCTGCTAGCGGCGAGTGCTTGGCTCGATGGGGTCGATCGAGTGGTGGCTGCGGGGGAACCGGCTTTTGTGCTGGCCAGGCCGCCGGGACACCACGCCGAAAAAGCCCGCGCGATGGGTTTTTGCTTGTTTTCCAATGCTGCGATCGCCGCTCACTACGCCCTGGAACAGCCGGGAATCAACCGCGTCGCTGTCCTCGACTGGGACGTGCACCACGGCAACGGCACTCAATCTTTGGTGGAAAACTGTCGGCAAATTGCCTACTGTTCCCTGCACCAATCTCCGTGCTATCCGGGAACTGGAGATGCCGAGGAGCGCGGTGCCTACGACAACGTGCTGAACATTCCCCTGTATCCCGGCAGTGGCATAGCTGAATACCTGAGCGCCTTTGAATCTCTTGTCGTGCCTTTTTTGTCCAAATTTGAACCGGATTTGTTGATTGTCAGCGCTGGTTATGACGCTACTGCCTCCGATCCGCTGGCGAGCATGACTCTGATGCCGTCAGATTTCGGTACTTTCACCGGATACTGCCTGCAACTCACCCGCCGCATAGCTTTTGGTTTGGAGGGGGGTTACGCGCTGAAAGAGTTGGCCGAGTCGGTTGTGGCGACTATTGACCGATGCCTCAATTAGCTGGAAAATTGGCATAGGGGAAAATGAGGTTGAGAACCCATGAGGACGAGATGGAGAGTTTTTGAGGGCGATCGGGCCTGATGGTCTTTTTCCCTCTGACTTCTGACTTCTGACTTCTGACTTCTGACTTCCGTGACAAGCATCACCAATTTAAGAGATCCAAGTCACTGGGCATCCAAGTCTCGGTCACAGATTTTTAACCGAAAAATCACACCGTGTCAATGTTTTCGATCGCCTTTGAAGTCCCTCCCAGAGTGGATAATAAAAATACAACAAGCCTGTTAAAATTTTATCTGTCTCAATCAACTAGGAGGTTTATCATGTCAGTATCCCAAATGACACTCGAAGAGTTATTTGGTCAGGTCATGTTCTCCAGCGTCGTGACTCGCCACGACCGGAGACAGCTCAGATCTGCACTCTTAGAAAGAACACTGAATGAAGATGAGTATGCCATCATCAACCGACTGCTGTACAACGTTCGCCGCGGTTGGGTAAAAATTGTCGATTAAAGACCTGGCAGCCACTCCCTTTGGGGGAGTTAATACCATTTTCGATTTTCGATTTTCGATTTTCGATTAAAGAGTTGGTGATTACTGATAACTATCGGGGTTGAGATCGCGGGCCTACAGTTACATTTTTTGGGAACTCGTTACAAGTAGAACTTGCCAATTCGGGAAGTTTTTTGTGTTTAATAGTTGGCTCGAAAGTGTGATGTGTGTGACCAGTGTGTTAATTATCAAAATCTCGCTACAAATCAGCCTATAGGTAGAGATAATTATAAAGTAACAGGTTTCGGGTGCATCTCTACTTGTTGAAAACTTGTGAGTTTTGAGTTACTAACTGAGAAGTTATAATTAACTCAAAACTCATAATTTTTTGGAGGTGAGATGGGAGATGGGAGAGTGGGAAAACTGATGAATATCAGGGTTGAGAGCCGTTAAAAAGTTGATATTTTATAAACGGGTATTAAAAATCAAAACTATAAGCTGTTTCCGGTTGAGGAGGAGTGTGCGATCGTTACAAGCACACCGAGTCGCATTGGTCGATCGACCATTCCGGCAATTTGAGCCCAGAAGTGTCAAAATATTAACAACCAGTTCATCCCCAAAATATATGGCTCCCGCCGTTTTAATTGAAAATCTTCAGAAACGCTACGGCACTGTAGAAGCCGTTAAAGATGTTTCCTTCAAGGTAGAACCGGGGGAAATATTTGGTTTGCTAGGCCCCAACGGTGCAGGCAAAACCACAACCCTGCGGGTACTTTGTACTTTGAGTGCGCCCGATAGCGGACGCATTGAAGTGTCTGGCATTTCTGCTGTCAGCCAGCCGAGAATTGCCAGACAAAAACTCGGCTATGTCGCCCAAGAAGTTGCTCTCGATAAGGTGCTGACGGGGCGGGAACTCCTGCAACTGCAAGCAGCGCTTTACCATTTGCCGCGCAATACGATTAAAGGGCGGATTGACGAAATGGTGAAACTCCTCGGTTTGGAGGAGTGGGAAAATAAAAAGACGGGTACTTATTCCGGCGGTATCCGCAAACGCCTCGACTTAGCTGCTGGGTTGCTTCACCAGCCGGATGTTTTGGTGTTAGACGAACCGACTGTCGGGCTCGATATTGAAAGCCGGGTGGTTGTGTGGGATTTCCTGCGGCGCTTGCGGGAGGAAGGTACGACGGTTTTGATTACGAGTCACTATCTCGAAGAAGTTGACGCTTTGGCCGATCGCGTGGCGATTATTGACAAGGGTACGGTGATTGCACAGGGTACGCCGGAGGAGTTGAAAAATCGGGTTGGGGGCGATCGGGTGACTCTGCGGATTCGGGAGTTTTCGCCGATGGAAGAAGCCGAAAAAGCTAAAACTCTGATGCAATCTTTGCCTTTTGTGCAGGAAGTAATTGTCAACGCGGCTCAAGGAAATTCTCTCAATTTAGTAGTAACACCGCAAAGCGATGCGCTGGTGACTATTCAGCAAGCTTTAAAAGATGCGGGACTTCCTACTTTTGGGATTGCTCAATCTCGGCCGAGTTTGGATGATGTGTATTTGGCTGCGACTGGTAAGACGCTGTTGGATGCGGAGTTGGCTGCTGCTAGCAACCGCGATTTGAAGGCTGAGCAAAAACAGGCGATGCGATCGTAGTTTGAGGGAAGGGAAAAGTTCGTCAGAAACAGGCAAGATGCCTGTTCCACAAAGAGTTAATTTTATTGTGGAACAGGCATCTTGCCTGTTCAAGACTACGTTTTTTGGAGATGTCTGAAGCTCAGCGCGCGGGGTTAGAAACCCGGTTTCTTCACAGATTTCTCGTCGCCAAACCAGATTTTCCTCAGAAACCGGGTTTCTTTGGGCTTAGTCCTATATTATCGCGAGCAATTAGCAGATTCCGTCCATCAGCGTTTGTTAGGCATTCAACCCGATCTGGGCGTTGTGCGATCGCGCTTGTTAGCCCAAAAACAATCTTGAGGATTAAGTATTTCGGCGGTTGAAACCGCGTCTACACAAACAAAGTCTGCCTTCGCAGACTAAGAGATCAACCGATATTTAAGCTGAAGTTGATATCATACATCCAATACTTGCTCTGCTGTTAGTGATAATTCTGGGAAAGTTCGGGATATAATTCGCTCAGTTCCTCGGTAAGCAGTCATTTGATAACCCCCATTTTCATCGAGCAGGTAAACAAAAACAGTCGGTTCTTTCGGGTTGCCCAAATAGTTTCTGCTACCCAAAGCTAAATAATCGACAATCCAATATTCAGAAATTCCCAGCCGCTGATATTCATCTAGCTTATCGATATAATCATCTTCCCAATTTGTTGAGACAACTTCTACAACTAATTGTGGTGGTTCAGTTAGGGATGAATAGGCGAAGGGCTGCGATTCCCAGAGGGTTTTGTCTACTACTGTAACATCAGGATGGCGGCCTTGTTCTTTACCATTCGGGGTTAATGTCCTGACTACAATTCGGCCAGATACCCTGTAATTCAGGTGGAGTCTTTTTACCTCGTCTTGGAACGTATTTTCAAGGAAATCAGCTACATTTTCGTGCAGTCTGATTGTTGGTAATATTTTGATAATTTCTCCATTAACCAGTTCATAACGTCCGTCTTCATCTGGAAGTTGCTTGATGAATCGATCGAAAGTGAGCATTAGTTTAGGTTGGGTTTGAGTTGCGATAGTGGTTTGCTCTCATTTAGCTAGATTAGGACTTACGCATGGTGGCCCAGAAACCGGGTTTTTTTACGAAATACTTAGTTACATACCGTAAATTAGGTAAAAAACCCGGTTTCTTTAATCGGAGCGTGTCCCGGACTATAGATATTTAAGACTATTCTGCCACCATTTTAACATACTGTTTTAACACAGGTGCAATCCTGAAAACGATTTCAGCTTCACAGCTCAATTTTTCGATCATTCCCCGTCTATCTAAAGATTGAATTGCTTTACATAATTCGCCCTGCGAACCTTGACATTTTGCCAAAAATTGAGTAAAGGAAACAGGTTCGATTTCATTACTAAGTTGCGAAATAGCCTGTTTTTCTATTTCCGACAACCGCTGATAGTGCTGCTGCAATATCGGTGTCAATTCATCGCTTAAAAATACTGGTTGATAGCTTAAATATTGAGAGACTCTACCGCCAAATAAGTTGTTAATGGTTTGAGCGACTAATTTTAACCACAGGGGATTACCTTGATAAAGGTTAATCAATTCTGGCCAGTATTCTTCATCCAACAAACCTTTTTCTCTAAAAATTTCTGTTGCTGCTTCACCTACCCCAGTTAACTGTAATAAACATACTGCTGAATTATCGTCGGTGAATGTGAGGATGTCTGAGGGTGGTTCCCAACTATTGAGAATTAAGCAGCTATTATGGGGAATTTCGCCGATGAGTTTAAATAGGGTTCCGTAGTTTTCATATCCTGGTTTATAATGTCCTGCAAGTTGCCCGCTGCTGAGAATTTGCTGCACGTCATCGAGGATGATTAGACAGCGATTGTCTCGCAATGTTTCTATTAGGATTGACAACTGAGCATCGATGTTGGCGGAAAAGTTAATTTCTGTGCGATCGGATAGAAATTGAATCAGGTTTTTGAGGGTTGTTTCGAGGGGTGGGGAGGTGCGGAGACTGCGCCAGATGATGCGATCGAATTGAGTTTGAATTTGGGGGATGAGGTGACGGGCGATCGCACTTTTGCCGGTGCCACTCATGCCTGTGATGGTGAGGAGGCGGCAGTTTTGGCGGGCGATCGCATTTTCGAGGGCGGTGAGGGGTGAGTTGGGGTAGTTGTAGAATGTTCTGATCTCCGGTGCATCTCTTAAATCGAGTCGCGGTTTCTCTTGGGTGTTGTCTTCATTTGATGTTGGTGTTGAGGGTGAGTTTTGGGGAGTTTTGGGAGGGTGGGATGTTTCTGTGCAAACGTTTATATTCCCTTTTTGGACAAGGTTAAAATAACCGGAATTTGAAAATTTAGAAATTTCATAGCTTTCCATTGCAGAGCGCAAAGTAGTTTTACTAACCTTTTCACCTAACTTTTTTTTAATGAGTTGCCATAATTTTGAAGCTACATTAGCAACGTGACGTTCAGTACAGTGATATTCTTTAGCAATTTCGGAGTATCTTTTACCTTGCCAAGTAGCGAGCAATACTGCCTGTTGCAGGTTATCTAAGTGTTTACCCGTTTTGGCTAAAACCAGGTCATCGGCAAATCTCAAGACTTCCTTGATTTCCATAGTCAGGTAAGTGTAGATAATTCCAGTATCATATCAGACTTTGATGATATTTTATGACATTTGTAATAAAAAATGATACTTGATGATAAAAATGTCGAATAAATTCAGGATATTTTATGATATTTTGTGATGGTAAATCCCAAAAATATTGCTTATGATAGATTCCTATAAAGCAAATCTGTGAATTATTTTTTTTGTAATTACAGACTCAACGCATATTTCGTCTATAAATATAACTAACTAGCCGAAAAGCACAATGCACGGAACAAAAACACACTCTCAATTTAAAACCCTCATCTACGAGGAAGAACTAGACCGGATTGCTGGATGGGTTGAAGAGTATCCTAACTTAGAAACAGGTGGAGACTTGTTTGGATTTTGGACTCATTCAGGAGCACCAGTAGTTCAGTATGTCCTTGGGCCAGGTTCAGATAGCCGACATAATGATACCAGCTTTTATCAAGATAGACAGCATTTGATTAAAGCTGGAGAGATTCTCAGGAGCAAGCATGGATTACAACATATCGGTGAGTGGCATTCTCACCACCAAATGGGATTAGCACAACCCAGTGGAGGTGATAGTAATACCGTTATTCGGGCATTACAAAGATACAATTTTCCAAGGTTTCTGCTTTGCATTGCTAACATACGTTCTAATTCAGTAATCATGAAAAAATGGAATGTCAATGTTGGCTGTTTTTTGTATTCCAGCCACCGAGCTAATTATCAAGCTGGTGCATGGGTGGTTTTGCCAGGGGAAAGTCCTATTCGCTCCAATTTGAAATGGAAAAGTGAATTAAGCCGGATAAATTCTCGTCCTTCAAAAAATTGGACTGTTGACGAAACAACTCTTGAAGAGGAACCTTTGGTAACAACAGAGCCAATAGAGATATCTGAGAAACTATGGTACAGCAGTCAACAAGGTCAAGCCATACTGAAAAAACTATTCGACGAAATTCAGAAAAAATTTCAACACTGCGAAATGTCTCGAACAAATGAAGATCGAATTTATTTAACCTTTGAGTGCCAAGATAAACATGGGTGTGTAGATCGCTGGCGTGCAGATTTTCCAGAGGATTTTCCGCAATCTTCACCTCAGCTTAAGGTTAACCATGAAAAACCTTTTACTGTGCAAAATTGGCATAATAATTCCCCTCATTTTGAGCAAGTTGAAGATTGCATTAATCGTTACTATAATAGAAGGTAAGGATTACTATGACATGGACTCAATTGCAACAACAACGCTTACAAGTAGAGCGGCAAATACTTAAAAAGTATTTTCCCAGCTTTAGTTGGATTAATCCAGGAGATTCTAACAATACACGAGTTGAAGGTAATGTTTGCACTAATGCTGGTAACGTATATACTCTGCGAGTTTATATACCTTCCGATTTTCCCAACTCTCGACCTGATATGGTCGTGACATCACCCTATCCTTTTAAGGGATATCGCGGACAAGACTTAAAGGAATATGGAACAAGCGCAAGTATGCACACTTTAGATCCAAGAGATGGATATGTCAAGATTTGTCATTACAGAGAGTGGTTGCCTAATTTAACTGTGTACTTAGTTGTGCTGAAAGGTAGAATCTGGCTCGAAGCACTGGAAGGACACAGAAGAACAGGGCAAGCTTTAGATAGTTTTCTTCCTCATATGCAATAAACTCATCAAACCATAAAGAGACATAAAACTCATGACCAACTCTCAAGATGTAACCCGCCACCTACAAAGAACCGTTCAAGAAGGAGAGGCACCTTCAGATCAACAGCTTATGTTTGATCCAACAACTGGTCAGTTGGTAGTGAAGAGACCGTCTGAGCGAGCCCCTAGTCCCGATGCTGTAGTTGCCGATCAAATTACAGAAGATGGTTTCTTCCGAGGTTAATTATTATGACTTTCCCCTTAGTTTATATGCACGAAGACCAAGTGCAGACTCTTTTTGGTAAGTTTCTACAATCTCAAGTAGATAGGTGTGAAGCCGTTGCATTTGGTTTTGATAATGGTGATGTATTTCATGTTTATACATCTAGACCTAAAACGCAGTTATCCGGTTATCCGTGTACCTCAGCAATTCATTTTTTAACTACGATGCCAGAGGGTGAAACTGGCTGTGCTGTTGCCACTCAAATTTACAATGCCATGTTTGGCAACCGAGTCAGTCACCCTGTTAATACTTCTGTAATTGTCTTGTTTGCCATTCAGGATAATATATTACGTCATCGTGCTTTTATTGGAAACTCCGAAGGGGAATTTCACGAAGGAAGCGTTAAATTTATTCCTGAACGTTCAGAACTTTACTCTCGCAGTAAAGGTTTGTTAGAGACTTCTGTGCTTGAAAATTGCAAAATAGGAATTGTTGGATTAGGCAGCGGTGGCTCTACTGTAGCACTAGAACTTGCTAAAGCAGGCGTGGGAAATTTTGTCTTGATAGATTTTGACCGCCTAGAGTTAGAAAATGTTGCTAGGCATATTTGTGGCACAGGAGATTTAGGTCGCTACAAGACTAAAGCTGTCAGGGATTTACTTTATGGGAAAAACCCATATATTCATGTGCAAACGGCTGAAGTGGACATCAATCAAAATCTTGAGGAAACTAAACTTCTCCTGAAAAATTGTAATTTGATTATTGCTGGCACTGATAATGATAGAAGCCGTTTTAACCTCAATAGCATAGCTCTTGAATACAAAATTACTACTATTTTTGGCAGAGCATTAACTCGTGCTTGTGGTGGTGATGTTTTGAGAGTACGTCCTCATCAAGGCCCGTGCTTGGGCTGTGTTTTCACTAAGGATTTTTTGGAGAGTCGCCAAGAGGAAATATCCCAGTTTAGACAATCTCGATCAGAGACTCCTGCTTATGTTCCAGATGAGGAAGTAAAAGCTACAATTCAGGTTGGTCTTGCTTCTGATATTCTGCCTATCTCTAACATGATTGTTAAACTGGCTTTGGTAGAGCTTTCGCGTGGTAAAGCAAGTGGTATTAGTTCATTAGAAGAAGATTTAGTGGCAGACTTCTACCTTTGGGGTAATCGTAGAGAGAATACTTATGCCAGTTGGCCCAAGATGGAGTATAATTTTAATACACCGTCTATTCTGCGTTGGTACGGAGCAAATTGGGAGCGTAGTTTATCATGTCCTGTTTGTGGGGAGCAACATGAACCTTTGATTGATGAGACTGAGCAAGATAATATTTTTGCTAGCTAGTAGTTCATAACAATAGCAGCGCGCGCGCCCTTCCTTAAGCCAAGCTCGATTTCCACAAGTCTACAAGGAGAATGAATTATGTCCAAAGAAAAGCCACCCGATAAAAGAGATCCAAACGCTTTTGAAAAAAAAGAACAGAGAGTAATATGCCCTTCATGCCAAGGAAAGGGAAAAATAAAACCTAAAGATGCAGTCCGAGAAGCAGTGTGCCAACGGTGTAAAGGGAAAGGTTTTCTGTTAAAATAAGCAGGCGGTTGCTGGAGCGAAAGCAAATAACAACATCAGTTTACAAACGAAGCCGAAACTTTCGTTAAACCATTAGCAATATCTGGCTCAATCTTAACGTGCCAGATATTACCAGCATAATATTCTTTCCAATCTGTGATAGGTGCAGCCAATTTCACTGGTAACTTACCAACATTATCAGAACTTACCACTACAGCCGGACGAATTTTTTTGATTTCGGCTCCCAGTGTTGGGTCAAAATTAGCCAACCAAATATCACCCCGTTTAGGAGAAGGAGAGTTAGTAGTCAATTAAATCTCCTGCTTCTAATTCTTGCCATTCTCTATCTTCCTGGTAATGTTGCAACATTGCCTCAGCTTGTCTTTCTAAAATCCTTCCCCTCTCTTCCAGCGGTAATTTCATAAATTCTCGGCGACTGGGATAGTTGGCTACTGTTGGTATTTCTAAAGCTATATCCGTCGGCTGCTTTTGAATCTTACGCTGAGAATTCAATGCTTCTATTCGAGATCTTTCTGCTTCCTCCGCTGCAATATCAGCCTCAATTTCCTCTCGGTTAGCATGGTAATAAGTCAAAGCTGCATAGACTTGGGTGAGAGTTAAATGCCCGATGCGATCGGCAATTTCTTCTGCACTCAAACTTTGCTTGTACCAAATAGCGATGCGCCGGACTGTAACACCAGTCCCGGCAATAATTGGACAGCCACCATGTATGTCAGGCTGACGGCTAATTAGAGTTCCTATATCCGTGATAGTTGACAAGATTTTTTCCCCGCCAATGTCTGATGGTTCTTTTATCTAGGATAGCACTGTCAAATGTAGTTAGCAGACGGCGGGAAGTTTTAGGCAGAGGGAATTCTTCTAAATAAAGTTCCGTTGCTTCTTTGAGATTGGCGATCGCCTCTTCGATCGTCTCTCCTTGGCTAGCCGTTCCCACTTCAGGACACTCGGCTACATAAACATCCTCTTCCCAATAAACAATTGCCGTGAAAGTACAAGACATTTTTTTGCCAAATTCTTCATACTTAATCTAGCATATCCAGCACCGTTTTTCAGTCGCGATCGCCCATCTCATCCCCTATCGCAAAAAAGTGCGTGAAGCGGAGCTATCCCGAAGGGAATCGCTCTCATTAACTTCTTACCTCTTGATACAAACCGTCAGAAGATTCTGCTATTTTAGGCAGACTACCATCCTTAATAGCTTTCATTAAATCTTCGCGCAACGCTTCTAAAAAATAGCGATCGTTGCCGATATCTGATGCTTCATCCTCATCCAATTCTTCATCCTTCAAACGTTCTAGGTATGCCTCTATCCGAAACTCAAGAGCTTCGATAATAAATTGTACATCCTTAAAAGATAGAATCATCTGAACTCCATTTTTAATCTTTACACTCACTTGCCACAATGCTAACCCACTCTGTGTCAAAGCTGCTAAAGCTGAAAATCGTTAACTCACTTTGTAGAAAGATGCACTTATCAGTCGAAGAGACTCCTTGTACTCCTCTATCGGCATAATATGACTCGGTTTCCACAACCAATGATCGTTGTGGTCATTAACTAAATCAAGCGCGGCAGGAATTTCACTCTCCGCATCTAACTTCCACCAGTTTTTGTCGCTTCTTTGAGTAGCAAATGTCGAAATCCCACCTCCTAAAGTAGGATCTACCCAGATGCGACCATTTTCTTCATAAGTAGCAACATCTTTGTTCGGTCGGACATTATCCATTCTAGGTGAATTAGCGTTGCCTTGCCGATATAGAGCGATCGGTGTTTCTGCCATGTCTCGATCGAAGATTCCCAGCTATGTAGAATTTATCATAATGACTATACAACCTAATCTGCTGGCTTGTGACGATCGCCCGCCCAACACCACCAATACCTCCAGACTTGCTACCCTAAAGAGAGTTCGATTTAACTCACCCAAGAGCAGCATTCTCGCTTAACAGGCAAGATGCCTGTTCCACAAAGAGTCAATTTTCTTCTTGTGGGGAGTAGGGGTTGGGCTTCTAGCCCGCCCTAAAGGGATGATTGCAACTGGTGCAATATCTCAGATTTAATCAAAATCAACAACAAGCAATTATGAGCGGTACTGTTACATCCCCCAACAACCTCAACCAGCAGCGGCCACTCTCCACGGCATCCGCTGACACTTCCACTTCCCTGCTGGCCGACTTCATCCAAGAAACACTCGCCTTAACCAAGCGCCTGTTTATTCAATTGCAGCGCCGCCCCTCGACGCTAGTTGCAGGCATTATTCAGCCGCTGATGTGGTTGGTTTTGTTCGGAGCTCTGTTTGAAAATGCACCCGCCGGCTTGTTCGGCGAAAGCCAGAATTACGGACAATTTCTCGGCGCTGGTGTAATCGTTTTTACTGCTTTTGCCGGGGCGCTGAATGCTGGTTTGCCGATTATGTTCGATCGCGAGTTCGGATTTCTCAACCGCTTGTTAGTCGCGCCGTTGGCTTCCAGATTTTCGATCGTCCTGGCTTCGGCTATTTTTATCGTCACCCTCAGCTTTATCCAAACCGGCACAATCGTTACAGCGGGAGCGTTTTTGGGCGCGGGATTCCCCGGAATTGCCGGACTTGGGGCGATCGCCCTGATTGTGCTGCTGTTAGTTTTGGGCGTCACCGGCTTGAGTCTGGGTTTAGCCTTCGCTCTCCCCGGCCACGTAGAATTAATAGCGGTAATTTTTGTTACTAACTTGCCGCTGTTATTTGCCAGCACAGCCCTCGCGCCGCTGTCATTTATGCCAGAGTGGCTGCAAGTTGTGGTGACTCTCAATCCTCTGAGTTACGCGATCGAACCGATCCGCTACCTGTACCTGCACAGCGATTGGTCGCTAGCCAGTGTCGTGATGCACGCTCCTTGGGGTAATGTCACCTTTGGAGGAGCGCTGTTAGTGCTGCTGGCGTTTGATTTGGTGGCGCTGCTGAGCATTCAACCGCTGCTGCGACGCCGATTTGCTTAGTAAGGGCGATCGTTTCACCTGCACCGTCAATTCTAGGACACGGCGCCGTGCCTTTCGTCCTGTCAACTTAAGGTAAAACCGATAGTCCGTCAGGGGTTGAAACAAGACTCTCAAAGCCAAAGTCCTCTTGCATAGGACTAATGAGTTCTTCAGTCCTCTTTCAGAGGACTTTCGCTATGAGACAGGGAATTCATTCCCTGGCGGACTGCCGGGTCAACGATAGGACTGTTTCATTCTCACGAAAATCAGGCTTTTGTAGGGGCGGTGCCCCCGTGCCCGCCCCCACCCACAGACGATTTCACAGGCATTTGGGACATGGGGGCAACCACGGGGGGATTGCCCCTACGGAGAATGAAACCGTCCTGGGGTAAGCGAGAGGACTGCGGGACTAAAAGCTTAAGTTGACACCAATGGGCATTGCCCTGTCCTTAGCCCCAGCGAAGTAATATAATATTTAGTCGCAAGTCAGAATATTGTTTAGATAGAATTGTTTTTTTGAAGATTCAACTAATAAATGATGAACACCAAAACTTCCAAATCCGGCAAATTGATGATGGGGATTGCTGCAAGCGCGATCGCATCCTGTGTTCTGTTCTCCCCTCAAGCAAGCTTCGCTCAAGCCAGCGGTTTAAATAATGCCCAACCGCTGCAAGACTTTCAAACTCAAGACAATACCGACCCCTTTTCCGGCGACAGCAGCGGAAGGGGAATATTTGATTTAATTCACCGATCGAAATTGGGCGGTGGCCGCAGCATGGAAGAATTTAATAGCGAACAGCGCCAAAATTTAAACGATGCGGCCGCAGAATTTCGCAACAAACAGCGCCTACTACTGGAAAACCAAGCAGTACCTACACCAGGGGCGATCGCACCAGCAGAAATTACCGCCCCCGTCCCTTAAATTGCTTTCTTAGTCCGCGTAGGCGGACTTCGTTTGTCTAGCAGCGGTTTCAACCGCCGAGTTTTAATTTTATTCCTTAGTCCGCGAAGGCGGACTTCGTTTGTTTAGCAGCCGTTGAAACCGCCGAACAATCTAAAAACCATCCTCCTTAATCCCGTTCCAACCACGCCCGCATTTTACCCGGATTAAGCAAACCGTAAGGATCGACCAACTCTTTAAACTGCAACTGTTCCACATTAATACTTTTCATCCCTCCATCTTCCAATATATAAGTGTGAGGATTAGCAATCAATGCGCCTTGCTCTTCGTGATAGCGAATAATTTCATTGAGCCGTGATTCCGTAGTGTAGCGAACTATTTGCAAAGCCGCGGCGATCGCCCTGCCATTCATCCGCAAAAACTCCAAGTGCATCATCACCTCATCCCCATAATAATTGTACAGTTCCTCAATCAATTTCCAACCTTTATCTGCGGGAAAAAGCGTCTGCAAATAAGTCAGAGACGGGTCAGCGCTGCGAGCGTGGAGAGTTGTATGATTCCAAGTAAATTCAGCAATAGCTGCACCTTTGCTCGCTGCTTGCGCGTTTTTTTGATAGCAAATTGTGCCGCCATATTCGCGCACCAAATCTTGCAGCGGTTCCAGACAAGATTCAGCTACCATTAACAAAGCGCAGTGCTTACCTTCAGGAATTGCATCGCGGAAAGCAGCAAAATAAGCAGGAATCGGCCAAGCACAAACACAAATTAGTTTTTTGATAATTCCGTCAGCATCGCCCAAAGCTTGACCGAAGTTTGCCGATGTCATAAAATCGTCAAAAGCGACGATGATTTCCGCCCAAGGATAAGCAGGGGCGAGAGGAATTTCTAACTCAGTAATAATTCCATTTGTGCCGTAAGCGTGATTGACTTTTTGCACTTCATCGCCGCGCAATTCGATGACGCGGGGCTCGTCTTCCATTGTAACGACTCGAACAGCATGAAGATTTCCGCGATCGCGCAATTGCCCGTAAGTTATCGAACCAATTCCCCCGCTACCGCCGCCGATAAATCCCCCAATCGTTGCGGTGCGATAGGTTGAGGGAACCATCCGCAATTCCCAACCAGTTTCTCGCGCTTGTTTGTCGAAAACCGACATTTTCACCCCTGGTTCTACGCAAGCTAAACCCGGTTTTATCCAGCGGATATTGTGCATTTTGCTGGTATCTAAAATGACGCCGCCCTTGAGGGGAATGCACTGCCCGTAATTGCCCGTTCCTGCACCTCTAACAGTTAGCGGAATTTTGAATTTGACGCAGGCCGCAGCAATTCGCAAAACTTCGGCTTCGCTGGCGGGACGAACGACTAAATCTCCTGTTTTATCACTTAAGAGAGGTTGCAAAATTGGACTGAAATGATAATAGTCGTGAGATAGCTTGACAACTTGCGCGCGATCGCTAATTATTTCAATTCCCGATAGTTCCGAAGAAAAAGCATCCCAGTCAATACTTTGAATCGCAGTGGCAGTCATTTTGTTTCCTTTATGCTCGCAGTATTATATCAAATCCGTTAGCATCGGAATTATTCATCTCTCTGTTCTCTCCTCTGCGTTCTCTGCGTTCTCTGCGGTTTAATCATTCCAATGCAACCGGAATTCATATTATATATTTTATCAACCAGAACTTAGTAACATAAAATACTAATTGCAATCTTTCTTTAAGCAGTAAGGTGCTTATTCGTGCACCCTACATATAGAAGTTCTGCTTCCAGGGCTGCTTTTTTAATTAACAAATCCCCCAAACACCGCCATACCGTAGTATTTCCAAGGCACTGCAACAGTCTCAAATCTAGCTTTTACCAGCATTTCCAACTGTGCCGAAAGTGTAGCTAGGCGATCGGGATTAGAATACCCGTAAGAGACACTCGTCCCCACATTTGCGCGAATTTCGGCTAAAGTTTCCGCCTGATTTAGCGCCCAATCTTCTCGCGCCGCTTGATAAATATCTTTCATTGCTGCTGATTCTGCTAAAAGAGGATCGGCATTCCAAAAACAGCCACCAGCATTTAAACTTTCGCGAATGCGTTGAAACAATTTCAACTTCATGTCATCCTCAAGATGGTGAATTGCCAGAGATGAAATGCAAGCATTGAATTTATCGCCCAAGCCTGAGAAATTTGGATTGTCCGCCCATTCTCCAAAATCCATTTCTAAACCAGTCCACCGGGCTGCGTATCCTGCAGACTCTATTTTGGCGCGGGCAAAATCAAGCATTCGCGGTGAGTAATCGACAGCCACTATTTCCGCAGACGGGTAGCGTTGGAGAACTTTTAAAGTGAGTTCCCCCGTACCGCAGCCGAGTTCTAAAATGCGGTGGTTTGCGTTAGCAATGCAGGCTGCTAATACATCCAACATTTCGTCATATTTAGGTAAAAGTCGCCGAATACCCGTATCAAAATTGGCAGTATTGACGAAAACTTCTCCCGGCAAAATTTCGTTGCGCGCAGGTGAGGCAGTAGAGTCAGAATTCACGATCGCCAACCATAGACTACAATTGCTATCCTAACCGATATCAAGCAAAAATTGCGTGAAGTAGGGAGAGATCACAGCCCAAAGCGTGTCAACTTAACGTTAAACGTACTACGGATTTGCTGTCTGACGATTAAGGCTCGATCCCCCCTAGCCCCCCTTAATAAGGGGGGGACAGGAATCTTCTCAAAGTCCCCCTTCTTAAGGGGGATTTAGGGGGATCTAGACTGGGTTAAAAGCGAGATTTATCAGGGGTTTCATTCTTAAGTTGACACCAATAAGCACGGCGCCGTGTCCTTACTCGATCATCTGTACTTCACTCAACAGAAAACCACTATAAAGTTATGCGTATTCTTACGGATAAGCGAAACACTCGCGGTAAACAATAATTAACCCTCGGTTGCACTCAGAGAGTCTTGCTTTACCCCCGAGGCCAACAAAACACTTTGAAAAAGCAGTGTTATGTTAGTAGTGCATAAATTCCCATCAAGATTAAACCTCACACTTGAGGATACCATGCGCCAGTTGATTTCTCCAATTCGGGCTGCCATCAGCCAATTAATTTATAAGCGAATTCTGCTTGCGCTGACAATTTTATTTTGTGTAGGTGTAGGAGTAGCGATGGCAAATATGTCTGAGCTTTCCTCTACCCTAACGGGATTGTCGGCGCGATTCAAGTCACACAATCAACTTGCGATATATTGAGAAATAAGTATCTGTTTGAAGACAGAGGAATTATCCACGTCAAAGGCAAGGGCGATATGAATACTTATCTGCTTGGAGGCAGGCTAGTCAGCGCAGTTTCGGTTTAATTTGTTTATTATATTATTAAGGGGTCTGCTAGTTAGTCCAGAGTCATCAGTCATTATATCATGTCCGGTCGATCGACCGCGATTTTCGTAGGGGCCCGTGAGCCAACAATACCTGCCAATAATTGACAATCTGAAAAACCCGCCCCGACCGCGATATTATGGTTAATCAATCGGACATGATATTAGTCAGCAGCAAGCAGCCAAGAAGTAACAGTTAATAGCTGCTGGCTGTTGACTGCTGACAATTATAGGAAGTACACAGGGGATGTGAGAAACCAGGTTTCTGGGCGGTTGCTTCGTTGACACACCCAAAATTGATTACGAGAAACCCGGTTTTTTTTCCTAGGTCCTACATTAGCCATTGGCAAAATAGTAAGTTTTATGTTATTGCGGATTTTATCATTTTTGAAATTTTTCAAATCTCGCTTGTCTAGGCAAATAGCTTTGTGGGTATTTGCTAGCATTCTTGTCATAGAGGGAATTATTTTAGTTCCCTCTTATTTTCGGCGCGAAAATGAACTTTTAAGTCAACTGGAACAGGTATCTCGGGCGACTGTTGATTCCCTAGAGTTTTTGCTCCAACAAGATATTTCCGATCGCACTTTCTTGCAAGAAGAAGTAAAAAATATTACTAAGGATTCTCAAGTAGTCTTAGGACTATCTATTTACCAAGCTAACGGTGAGCTAATATATACACTTGGCGAATCCCCAGAAATCAGTTTAGAGCAACTAAAAAAAGCTCGTATAGTTCACAGTCACAATTTCGATGGCAAGCGCTACGATATTGCTTGGACGGAGCGACATTTGGGAGGCGATTACATCTTAATTGTTCGCCACGATGCTTCCACCGTTCAACCGGAACTTTACGCATTTATCGGACGGGTGGCTGTTCTAGTCATTATTATATCAGCCTTTGTCACTTCTGTGACTATGTTTTTTTTAGGCGTGACAGTAATTGCACCTCTCTTGAGATTGCGCGATGACTTGATCGCTGCCGGAGACGCTTTGAGCAAAGATCGAGCACAACCTGATTTCTACTCTCTGTCTGTCAAGCGGGATGACGAGTTGGGAGAACTCATGGTCGCATTCAATCAAATGTTTCACCGAGTTTACCAGGAAATTGCACAGCGGAAACAAGCTGAGGAAGTATTGCGCGCCGAACAAGAAAAGTCGGAACGTTTATTACTAAATATATTACCAGTAATGATTGCCGATCGCCTAAAACAAGGTCAGATAAATATTGCGGACGGATTTGCCGATGTTACAGTTTTGTTTGCGGATATTGTGGGCTTTACCGAAATATCTTCGCGCACATCTCCTGAAGAATTAGTAGAATTACTTAACAAAATATTTTCAGCTTTCGATCGCTTAAGCGAACAATACGGCTTAGAAAAAATTAAGACTATCGGCGACAATTATATGGTAGCAGGCGGTTTGCCGCTTCCCTGTACAAATCACGCCGAATCTATTGCCGAAATGGCCTTAGAAATGCAGCAAGAAATTATGAAATTCCGCGACGAATGCGGTAAACCTCTCAATATCCGCATTGGCATTAATACTGGGCCTGTGGTAGCAGGTGTCATCGGCACTAAAAAGTTTATTTACGATTTGTGGGGAGATGCTGTGAATACAGCAAGCCGCATGGAATCTCAGGGACTTCCGGGTAAAATTCAAGTTAGCAACTCAACTTATGAGTTGCTGTGCGATAAGTATTTGTTGGAAAAGCGGGGTAAAATTAATGTTAAAGGCAAAGGATCTATGACGACTTATTTGCTCAAAGGCAGAAAATTGTAACTGACAATTTTAACCATTGCCTGCGAATACGTGGTAGGGGGGCTGACGTTCCCAGGCAGGGGGCATCGACACCCAACTAGATTTTTTTTAACGAACCGCGAAGACGCTAAGGACACTAAGGAAGAGATGAAGAAAGAATCAAAAATAAAAAGTTCATAAGGGCGTTATTATTGCTATATTAAAATGCAGGTTAATATTAGTAATTGGGGCAAAAATGACTGCGAATCAGGAACATAATTATTCAAATTCACCGATTTGGCAGCCCTTCACGCAAATGAAAACGGCTGGCCCCCCACTGAAGGTAATTCGCGGCAAAGGATCTGTGCTGGAATTAGCAGACGGGCGGCAAATTCTCGACTGCATTTCTAGTTGGTGGGTGACTGTTCACGGCCACAGCCATCCAGTTCTGGCAGAGGCTCTTTACGAACAAGCCCAAAAGTTAGAACACGTAATCTTTGCCGGATTTACTCACGAACCTGCCGAGAAACTTGCGAGTAAATTACTAACTCATACGCCTGCTTCTTTAACGCGGATTTTCTTTTCTGATAACGGCTCGACTGCTGTTGAAGTTGCTCTGAAAATGGCATTTCAATATTGGCGCAATCTCGGAGAAACTAACCGCACTAGCTTTATTAGTTTTGAGGGAGGTTATCACGGCGATACTGTGGGCGCGATGTCTGCTGGGAGAAGTTCGCTGTGGTGGGAATCTTTTGCACCTTTAATGTTTGCTGGGGATGTTGTTCCTTTTCCGGCGACTTTTGACGGCGACAGCCAGGTGGAAAGCAATGAGGCTGCGAGTTTAGAGAAATTGGAGTTTTTGTTAAAGCAGGGCGGCTATGCGGGTATTTTTATCGAACCTTTGGTGCAAGGTTCTGGGGGGATGCGAATGTGCCGCCCTGAGTTTTTGCGGGCGATCGCACAACTTGCGGGCCAATTTAATGTATTGTTGATTTACGATGAAGTAATGACGGGTTTTGGGCGCACGGGCGAACTGTTTGCCTCGGTTAAATCTGCAACTTCACCGGATATCCTGTGTTTGTCTAAAGGATTGTCTGGTGGCTGTTTGCCAATTGCTGTCACAATGGCATCGGAGGATATTTATCAAGCTTTCTGGCGAGATGAATGGGACAAAGCTTTTTTTCACGGTCATTCTTACACCGGAAATCCCTTAGCTTGTGCGGTGAGTGTAGCATCCTTGGAGCTTTTGGAGCAAAACCCAAATGTGTATCAAGGGATGGAAAAATTGCACCGCCAATATCTGAATCAATGGCTGAGAAATCATCCTAAACTCGAACGGATTCGGACTTGTGGCACCATCGCAGCAATGGATGTGAAAACGGAAAGCGATTCCGGTTATTTTAATGACATCGCTCCTCTATTGAAAGCCAGATTTCTCGAAGCGGGGTTTTTGCTCCGCCCCTTGGGAAATACGCTTTACTTGATGCCTCCCTACTGCATTTCTCCTGATGAACTAGAATCGATTTATCGGGTGATTCGTCAGGTTTTGGATACTCTGTAAACCCTTTAATTTTAGTAATGAATTTACCCAATTGGAACGATTTGGCTGACGACGCGCTGGCGGGCAAATGTCTCTCTCGCGAGCAATCTTTAGCCGTATTGCGCGCACCGGATGAGGTTTTGCTGGAACAACTAAACGCAGCTTATCGGGTGCGCCGCCACTACTGGGGAAACCGAGTCAGGCTGCACTATTTGTTAAATGCTCAAAGTGGCCTTTGTCCTGAAGATTGCCATTATTGTTCTCAGTCAAAAATTTCGACTGCGGAAATTGAGAAATATCCGCTTTTAGCTAAGGAGAAAATTCTGGATGCCGCCCAACGCGCCGCAGATTTAAAAGCTGGTACGTTTTGTTTGGTGATTTCGGGCCGCCAACCTAACGCATCTACTTTCGATCGCGTTTTGGATGCTGTCGAGACTGTGAAGGCAAATTATAACCTAAAAATTTGCGCTTGTTTGGGATTGTTGAGCGAGGAGCAAACTCATCGTTTGGCTAAAGCTGGAGTCGATCGCGTCAATCACAATCTCAATACTTCCGAATCATATCACACGGATATTTGCACCACTCACACTTTTGGCGATCGGGTGGAAACCGTCGAACACGTAAAAGCAGCGGGGATCACAACTTGTTCCGGCGGAATTTTGGGGATGGGCGAATCGGATGATGATGCGATCGATTTAGCGCTTTCGCTTCGCAAGTTGGGCGTTACTAGCGTACCCGTCAACTTTTTTATTCCGATTCCCGGCACACCATTTGCAGATGTGAACAGGTTAACTCCCCGCCAATGTTTGCGAATTCTCTGTTTGTTCCGATTTTTGCTTCCCAGTCAAGAAATTCGGATTGCTGGGGGACGGGAAGTACATTTGCGATCGCTGCAACCTCTCGGACTTTACCCCGCTAATTCTATCTTTGTTGGCGATTATCTGACAACTCCCGGACAAGCTGCCCATCAAGATTGGGACATGATTCGAGATGCGGGATTTGCGATCGAATCCCCCGAAGGTTCTCTCTTAGAAGTTGATTCAGCAGTTACCAAATCCGAACAAAAAACCCTGGCTGTGTAACTCTTATACCAGTTTTCAATCGGATGAAATAGAGTAGGACACGGCAGTGCCCAAAGCCTGTGTACTTAGCGTCAAACTTAGTACCATCCTGCTGTTTGACTATTAGGGTTCGATCCCCCGGCGCATAGGGCGGGCACGGGGGCACCGCCCCTACGAAGGGTGGGACAAGAGTTTGATAAAAGTCAACCCCTACTCCCCTTCTTAAGGGGGATTTAGGAGGATTTAGACTAGGCTAAAACCGATATTTATCAAGGGTTTTAGCCTTAATTTGACACCAATGGGCTCTTGGAGTGTTCCTACGGTTAACATTCTTCAATCTAAAATCTAAAATCTAAAATCTAAAATAATACAAGAGGGGGAAATTGTGGACAAACGCGAAGAAATTACGATCGCAGAATACCAGCTAACTGCCGAATCTTTCCGAGAAGGAACTTGGCATCACGACGTATCCCAAAATCGCTCCGCACTGACCGCTGCCATGCCCCGCACTCCCGGTAAAATTCTCGATATAGGATGCGGGCCGGGACGAGATTTAGTAGCGTTCAAGAGCCAAGGACACACAGTTGTAGGCTTAGATGCAACTCCAGCTTTTGTAGAAATAGCAAAAGAGTTGTCAGGATGCGAAGTTTGGCAGCAATCTTTTCTGAATCTCGACTTGCCAGAGGCAGAATTTGACGGTATTTTTGCCAATGCTTCCCTGATTCACGTTCCCAGCGACGAGATGGTGAAAGTCCTGCAAAATTTGCACAAAGCCTTAGTTGTTAACGGCGCAATTGTCATGTCAATGTGCCGGGGAAATTGGGAAGGATACGACGAGCGGCCAACGGGAAAACGCTATACTGCCGGATGGGAATATCATACTTTAGCGCCTTGTTTAGAACAAGCGGGATTTGCAATTGTCAATCACTACTATCGCCCCCCCGGCTTACCCCGCGAAGCTCAATCTTGGGTAGTAATAGTGGGCAAAAAACTCTAACGTAAATGGGAAATTGCCAATCATTCCCCTCTCTTCCTCTGCGCCCTCTGCGCCCTCTGCGGTAAAAAAAAACTAATTCAAAAAATTACAGAGGATTGTTGTATACTGTTCCACAGTCAAAACAACCAATTTCTGCATAACTTAAAACACAATTAATATGACAGAGAAATCCCACATTTTTTTAGCGGGTGCTAGTCGAGGAGTCGGCTTAGAAATTGCGAAATGTCTGGCAGCCCAAAAGATGCAAGTAACTGCACTTTTGCGATCGCCCGCAACCAGCACCGAATTAGAAGCAATGGGCATCAAAGTCGTGACTGGCGATGCTTTGGATGCAGCAGCTATGGAAGCGGCGATGGCTGGGGGTGAGCCAATTCATGCCGTAATCAGCACAATTGGCGGCTTGCCCAAAGATGTAGAATTATCCGATTATTTGGGCAACAAAAACTTGATTGATGCGGCTGTCAAAGCAGGCGTGCAAAAGTTTATTTTAGTTTCATCAATCGGCAGCGGTAATAGTGTCGGCGCTTTGCCGCCCCAAGCTTTAGAAACTTTGCGCCCGGTTTTAATTGAAAAGGAAAAAGCCGAAAATCATTTGATAGCAAGCGGGATGATTTATACAGTGATTCGTCCCGGCGGACTCAAATCGGAACCTGCAACAGGCAACGGTATTTTAACAGAAGATTGTCGAGTTGCTGGAACGATTCACCGGGCAGATGTAGCGCAGCTAGTTTGTCAGTGTTTAGTTTCTGATGCTGCTAACAATAAAGTTTTGTCAGCGGTAGATAAACAGATGGTTTACGGCAATCCAGAATTTGAGGAATTAAATCTGTAGGGGCGGGTTTTACCAACAATAATTGCCTAAAACCGATAATCTCGTAAACCCGCCCCCACTTGGGTGGCGATCGCGCGGGGTGGGGGCGGGTTTTTGAGTCTTTGGGTATCCTTTGAAACTATTGGTGAACCCGCCCCTACAAGTTTTTGACGGAGGGCGATCGTAAACCTGTCCCCAACCAACGGCAAATCTCAAGAATCGAAAGGCTTAATCCACGATCGCCCGATCGCCCAATCCAAAACCAAAGCCGCGATCGCAAACAACACCACACTCTCGACACCGCGAACCGCAAACGGCAATAACTCCTGTAGGGCGGGCATCTTCCCGGATTCAAAAAACAATCCAGCATCCAACTGTCCAAAAGCCCGCACCAACCCAAAAGCCAACACCGCACCAGATTTAAGCTGCGGGTTAACATCTCGGCGAATCGCATAGCGGTAAGTCACGCCGAACAAAAAACCGCCCAAAAATGCGATAGTCGCCCTGAAGGCAAAATTTAGGTCAATTTCCCTTACCTGCAAACTCGCCAGAGAATCCAACCTATCCGCTAGAATTAAGCTATTACCAAGGGCGATCGCCCCAAAAGCCAGCAAACAAGACAAACCAGCAACCGTCCCTGCCTTCAAAGATTCTACCCGTTCAGCCGCACTAAAATTTGACGAATCCTTCACAGCGCCCTCATTTCAAAAATGGCTCAAATTGACTTATCATAGGGGTTGGAGTCACTTTGTACAGTTTGTTCAATAAATAGCTATGGATATTTTGTCACTCGGTTGGGTTTCGGTGCTAGTTCTGTTCTCCTTCTCAATTTCAATGGTCATTTGGGGACGCAACGGTTTCTAGATTCCAGAATAGCTTGCGGGGCCAGCTTTTTAACTGCCCCGCATTTTTTTTCATCCTATTTAACCAAATCAAAATAACAGGAGTAGGAAACATGACAGCAAAAAAAATCTTAATGTTAGTCGGCGACTTTGTAGAAGACTACGAAGTAATGGTACCTTTCCAAGCACTGCAAATGGTAGGTCACACCGTCCACGCCGTCTGCCCGGACAAAGCCGCGGGTCAAACAATTCGCACCGCAATTCACGACTTTGAAGGCGATCAAACCTACAGCGAAAAACCCGGTCACAACTTCACTTTAAACGCAACTTTTGACGAAATCAACCCCGCCGACTACGACGCTTTGATTATCCCCGGAGGACGCGCCCCAGAATACATCCGCCTCAACGAACAAGTCCTGCAAATTACCCGCTACTTTGCCAACACCAAAAAGCCGATCGCATCTATTTGTCACGGCTTACAAGTTCTAACTGCAGCAGGCGTACTCGAAGGCAAACGCTGCACCGCATACCCCGCTTGCAGCCCCGACGTACTCCGGGCCGGCGGCAAATATACAGAAGTTCCCGTTACCGAAGCCGTAGTCGATGGCAATTTAGTCACCGCCCCCGCGTGGCCAGCACATCCTAACTGGCTGGCTGAATTCCTGAAAGTTTTGGGAACGAAGATCGAACATTCAGAGAAAGTCAAAGTATGACTATTTTCACAGTCAAAGTTAAACCTAATTCCAAACAGCAAAGCATCGAAGAGCAACCCGACGGCAGCCTCACAATACATCTCAAGTCGCCGCCAGTCGAGGGTAAAGCCAACCAAGAATTAATCATGCTGTTGGCGAAAAAGTTTAAAGTGCCCAAATCTGCGATCGGCATTAAATCTGGTTTTTCCTCTAAAAATAAACTTGTCGAAGTTGCGATCGAACCTGCAACTTCTATCTCTCCGTAGGGACACGGCAGTGCCTTTCGTCGTGTCAACTTAAGACTAAAACCCTTGAGAAATCTCGCTAATAGTCGAGTCTAGATCCCCCTAAATCCCCCTTAAGAAGGGGAGTAGGGGTTGACTTAAAGAGGCTTCCTGTCCCCCCCTTCGTAGGGGCGGTGCCAAGAGTGCCCGCCCTAGGCGCCGGGGGGATCTGGCCTTAATAGTCAAACAGCAATCTGTAACTTGGTTTGAGCTTAAGTTGACACCAATGGGCACGGTGCCGTCTCCCTACCGGATATCTATAAAGTTAACAGCCAATCTATCTAAAGATGGATTTAGACTCAACTTTAAAATCATATATTAGTAGTTGTAGAGTTAGAATAAAAAATTATGAACATTGAAAATAGAGTCGAAGCCACAGCGAAGAATATTGAAGGCAAAATCCAAGAAGCTGTTAGCGAAGTTACAGGCAATCAAAAAGATAAATTAGAAGGTCAAGCCAAGCAGGATGAAGCATCAGCAATTCACCTGAAAGAAGACCTCAAAGATAAAGCAAAAGAGATTGTAGACCGAGCTTAGTAACAGTATTCCCTACAAGTTTCCTGCCTACTAAATCCCGCAAACGATATGTTTGCGGGATTTTTTTTATAATTAGCCTAAATCATTTGTACCAATATGTAGGGGCGGGTTTTACCAACCATAATTGCCAAAAACTAACCATCTCATAAACCCGCCCCCACCAACCAAAAAATTCAGAATTAATTGAATTTAACGGTTGCGCGACGATGCTTAATCGGGGTTATTCGTTGGGTGGGGGCGGGTTTATCAACATTATTGCTGGCAAAATTCACCGGCTAACAGCCCCTACAGATTCCAGTAATTCATAATGCAAAAGCATTAATTTTGTAGCGGGAATTGTTTCCATTGCATAAGTTCTACCATCTTGATGAGAAAATTCTACCTCAAAAGCACTGCCATCAAATTCCATCACGACTGTTCCTACTTGTCCTTTATATAATTTAATGATTTGTTTTGTTTCAAAATGGGTGGCTTCTAAATCTTCAGTTAAAGCAACAATATCTAGGTCTTTAATTGTTTTCATTGTTTTTACCTCACTTTTTGACGGGATAACAACTTGTTAATCGGGGGAAACTTTCACCTAAGCGGACGATCCAAGCTGCTAGAATCAGAGATTCACCTACTTCGGTTTTCAGCAAGAATTTCATGTTGTAATGTGTTCCGTATTCATTGTTTTTTTGAATAACAACATCTTCGTTGATAGCAGCTTCTTTTAAAGCCTGTTTGAGCATTTCAGCATTTTTTAGGGTAATGCCTAACTTACTGGCAAACAAAACAGCTTTATTTTTTCCTTCTTGATGATTCGGATTTAGAGAATATTCTTCTATTTTATTGCCTAAATCTGCTAGATGACCATTGGGCAGTTTCACTATTAATAACTTTTTTTGAAGGACAAAATAGAATATTAGTCTGCTACGATAATCGACTGTTACTCAAATGTCAATTATATCGTCTTTGAGTTGGGTGGCTGGTTTATCAACATTATTGATGGGTGGCAAAATGGATCGGTGAATCTGCCCTTCCTTTCAATGCCCAATGCCCAATGCCCTATCCCCGATGCCCAATCCCCAATGCCCACAAAAAAGCCGGGGATGGATATCCCCAGCTCGAAACATAGCACAATTAGTTTTGAGAGTTGGTAGGGCGATGTTTCAGAATCGACTCCACCCACTTTTACCCAAATTAAATCAGGGTAATGTCAGCAGCCGTAATGCCCGGTCTGCCATTTAGATTTGCCAGCGTAACTACTCCATCAGCAGCAAGACCGTTAGAGTCATATCCTAGTCGTCCGGTTTCATTTTCATAAAAGACGAACGGATCTGACGGGCCCGCCCCGGCTGGACCAAAACTGCCGTTGTACTGCCCACTCTCAAGCGCCAAGAACGCCTGCGAAGAAAGTCGATTCGTATTTTGCACTCCCCTCAAGTTGGGGAAGCCGTTGGAGCCATTGATTTGGAAGATAAACTTGTCTTGGCCGATCGTAAAATCGCCGATTTGGTCTGGGTTAGTACCATCGGCGCCCTCACCGAAGTTGTTGTAGTAGAAGCTGTCATTACCCGATCCGCCAATCAGCGTGTCAGCACCAGGCCCGCCGCCGAGAGAGTCGTTACCGTCGCCGCCGATCAAATAGTCGTTTCCAAAGCCGCCCAGCATCGTGTCGTTTCCGGCACCGGAATTTAAGGTATCGTCCCCCAATGTTGCGTTGGATGAGTCGCCGAATAGGACGTCATCCCCGCTACCAGTAGTGATGACATCAGTGCCGTTGCCACCAGTAATAAAGTTGCTGCCTAAGGTATCGGTAATCAAGTTGGCGACTGTGCCGCTAAAGGTGACGCTGCTAGCGTAGGAGATGAAGTCGTTACCGGCAGCGTTGCCAATCAGGCTATCGCGATCGCTGCCAAAGATCAGGGTGTCACTTCCCTCGCCACCGTTAAAGAGGTTGGTGACGGTGAAGCTGCTGGCAGTAGTAGGATTGGTGTAGCCAATTAACAGATCGCCGCCCAGCGCGCCTTCGAGAGTAATCAAAGCAGTACCAGTAGCATTACCAAAAATGGCAGCGGTAGCATTGATAGTATCGTTGCCATCTCCACCGACTGCATTAGTAAATGTACCGCTCAGGCTGTCGTTGCCTTCGCCGCCGATCATCGAATCGCTGGAGAAGGCAGCGACGATCGTGTCATTGCCCACTCCGCCGTCGAGCAAGTTGCGACCCGCGAAGCCTCCAAATGAACTCTGGGCACCTCCGCTCAAAGTTACATTCACCGTGGTTCCTGACGAGATGAAGTCGTCGCCGACACCTCCCAACGCGGTATCCTGAGTAGCAAAAACCGTGATCGTGTCGTTGCCGTCGCCGCCGTCGAAGAAGTTTTTGCCGGCGCCAAACTCGGCGATACCGCCGACGAGAGAATCGTTGCCGGCACCGCCGAGCAAGGTGGTTTTCTCAACGCCAATGGTGACGAAGCTGCCTAGAGCAAACTGGTTCGGCTGGCTACTGTTGCGAATGACTAAAGTATCGTTGTCAAGGTCGCCCGACAGATAGCTGTTGCTGGCCACACCGTACAGTGTGTCGTTGTCTTTACCGCCGAACAGAGTATCTTTTTGATTGATACCTACAACGTAGTCGGCGCCAAGGTCCCCCCGCAAGTAGTTGCTACCTGCATTGCCACCGGCGCTGCCGCCGACGGGAAGACCGAGGTTGTTGCCGCCGCCGGAGATGAAGAAGCCGAGGGAGTCATTGTCCTTGCCGCCGTAGAGGGAGTCTCTTCCGAGGGCGCCTCCGAGCATCGTATCAGTACCCTCATTACCAAACATGAGGTTGCCATCGACTGTACCTTGGAGCAAGTCTTCTCCCAAACCGCCGTACAGGGTCGTATTCCGGCTTTGAGCGACTACGGTGTCACTGCCTGCGTCGCCAAACAGCAAAGCCCGCTCGCGCTGGGCTACTAATGAATCTTCGTCGCCGTCGCCGTACAGTGTATCGTTCGGGCCGACGGAAGTCAGAGTATCGTTATCGGCTTGGCCAAATATTAAACTGCCGCCGAGGGTAGAAGTTGTAATTAAATCCGCCCCCGCTCCAGCGAAGATTGTATCCGGGCCCAGTCCCGGAGTGTTTAAATTAGTTTGATCGGAATTGTCAGTTAACGTTGTCATAAAGCTTCACTCCTCTACTTGTTGGTCATCGCTGGTGCGACTACAGACACTGCCTAGAACACCGAATGTTTGGATTCCGCTGTAGTTTAACCTGTTTGCCAGCCGCAAGTCTAGCCTACTGGCGTTAACCCTGTCTAGACTTTCTCCCTCGCGGATTTTTTGCTTGTAAGCTTTTATATTCAATGTCTTCACCCTTTAATAATCCTGGTGCACTGTCTCAGGTGCTCACGCTCTACAAGACGCGGCTCATATTCTTAATGTTCCATTCTGGGTTGGCGGTCGGGGATCGCGTCCGGGGGAGGACATTAAAGATTAAAAAAGGCTGATCTGGGTGATCGGGAAGACAAGGGAAATTGGGAGATTTGTTACTTGGTAACAAGGCTTTGTGGCAATTTCCGGTTTTCCAGGCAGGGCCATCATAAAAAATACTCGGTAAGTGGGAAACTCAGTGGCTTCAGCCCTGAGAGGAAAACGACACGGCGATTTCAATCGCCTTGAATCCCCTTGCGGGGTTAGAGGGGTATGGTTGCCCCTCTATGGAGATATGGTTGTCTCCGAGTCCCTTTCGGGTAATGTTAGCTTCGCCAAGGTTATAAGAGCTTTTTAGACCTGCAACACTGTCTCAGTGACTTTAAGACTGTTTAATTGCAGATGACAGAGCGGAAAACTAGCTTCGCATTCGCCGGTGTCGTGACTCAAATAACGTAGTCAGTTAAGACTTAGGCTGGTCAGAATAGCTTGTAATTTCTTACAAGCTCAGTGGCTTTAGCCCTGAGTTCCTGACTTAATAATTCTGACCCGGATTGAACCGAGTACCGCTCCGGGCTTTAAAAGTCTACGCCCCGCTTTAGTTCTACGCCCCGATCGCCGTAGTGTTTGTGACAGTATACCTCGGAGTGTACGCTTGCCAAGTCAAAGTAAGCGTGGGGTTTGTGGCAGCGCCCGGTGATAATAATTTCTGTATCCCGCGGCTTGCGTAGCAGGGCTTCGACGATCGGCTCTACCGGCAGCAGTTCTAAGTCTACTGTGGGATTGAGTTCGTCGAGAATAATCGTTTTGTACCAGCCGCTGGCGATCGCACATTTGGCGATTTCCCAGCCGCGTTCTGCTTCTATGCAGTCTAGCTCTTGCTGTTGCCCCCGCCAAACTATAGCATCTCGGCCGCACCGCTGGTGATCTACTAGCTGCGGGTAGCTTTGGCGCAAAGCTGCGATCGCCGCATCTTCTGTATAACCAGTGCCACCTTTGAGCCATTGCACGATTAACACCCGGTGAGATTGGTCTTGACTGATACCCCTACCTATTGCCTGCAAAGCTTTGCCCAAAGCGCTCGTAGACTTGCCTTTGCCCGCTCCGGTGTATATTTCGATACCGGAAATATGATGCTCTGCCACTGCGGGGTTATAGTGGGGCTTCATTTCTGAGTGTAAGTCGGCAATCTCCAGCAAAGCTTCGGGGGCCGCTCGGCCTGTGGCGATGACTTCTAAATATTCTGGTTTGTTTTTGAGGGTTTGGACTACTTCGTCAACTGGCAGCAAACCCAAGTCCAATACCGGGTTTAGTTCGTCTAGTACCACGACGGAATAGAGCGAGCTTGCGATCGCTCCTTTGGCGATATCCCAGCCTCGCTGAGCTTCGGCGCGATCGAAGCGGGTGATTGCTTCGGCCCCAAAATATTCGGCACGGCCGGTACGCACTTGGTCGATTAAGTGCGGAAATGCCCGTTGCAAGGCTTCTATTGCCCCGTCTTCGTCGTAGGAGCGGCCGGGGCCTTTGAGAAAGCGCAGCAACAAGACTCGCGTGGGCGAGTCAGAATTGATACCCAGCCCGATCGAGCGCAACACTACTCCCAAAGCTGCCTGAGACTTGCCTTTACCAGCGCCGTCGTAGACGTGAATCTGACCTGCGGCGCGTTCCGACCGGGATGAGGCTGTCCGAATACCAATGCCATTCCTTACCATAATCAGCAGTTGTTTGAGTCTGTATCGGGGTGGGTATTCGATCGCGCGCCTTGAATGTCTAATTTTTCCATTCTGTTGGCGGATCTCAACAGATTATACGATAAGTCCTAACCCCCAATTTTTTAAGTCGCGATCTAACGCAATCAGGTGCTCAAACCTCCGGTTAAGATTATTCCGTTTGTGCTGTACAATTAAAATTTAACACGGACTGATATACCTAAAGGCTTATGATTGCGAGTGTTTTCCCATTTCGGACTGTTTTGGTGCAAATTTTAATTATGTTTTTGGCGATCGCGATCGAATCGTGGTTTTTGCAAAAACTACTTAAACTCGGCCCCAAAACCAGCATTGAATATACAGCCATCCTCAATCTCTCTTGCACTTGCGTAGGCTGGTTAGTTTTCTTCGGCATTGAAAGCGTTCTTAGCAAAGAATTGCGGGAACAGCTTATCGGTTATATCTTATTAGGACGTGGGGATAATGTTTACGCTCCCATAACTATGATAGCACTCTCAGTATTAGCCGTCACCTTTCTAGCTAAATGGCAGGGATTAGAATTCATAGAAAACATGGTTTCAGGCAATAAAAAAGCTTCCAAACCTCAGTTTTTAGGACCACCAACCCTCACCCGCCGTCCTCCCAAAAAAACTTTTCAAGTAACTACCCAGTTTGGGGGAATTTTAATCGCCCACACTGTTAGCAATATCGTTATTTTAACCGTGTTGTTTTTGCAAAGCGTCTATTGAAATTTATGATGAAGCAATTTTTAGATGTCACTCAGCAACTCACTAAGCTGACGAACAACCTTTGGGAAACCAATAAAAAAATCCAAAAGGCGATGATTCCGCCTAAAGTTGTCCACTGGAAGACTCCTTTACTACTCAGCATCTTTTTAGCTTTGCTGACAGTGGCGGCAGTCACTGACTGGCGGACGAGAACTCTGCTTTTTGATATGAGCTGGTTATTTTTTACACTTTCAATGGGTTTGCTGACGAGTCAGCAACCTTTTGTGATTAAAGGAGTAAGTCTGAGTCCGTGGGTGACAAGCATCTTAATTGGCTTGTGGTTGCTGGTAAGATTGCCGTCGGATAGGAAGGAAATAGCATGGATATCCGGCCCTATTATAGCAGTAGTAGTTCTTGCTACAATAGAGATTTGGAATAGCGAGTCAAAACGGGAAGGTATCAGGTCGTTGGTGCGTCCTCAGTTTTTGATGATTACTCTAGTTCACGTGCTGTTTTCCTGTTGGTTTGCTTTTCACTTTTTAATTCAAGGTTGGATACAACAGTATCCGAGCGTTTTATCTCAGGATTTAAGGCAAAGCGATTATGTGGTGACATTTCAACGGCCAACTATTAATCGCTCCCGAGGAGTTGTCATCCTCAATGCAATGGAGGGATACCTGCGAAATGAAGCCCGCACAAAACCGTGGGCGCAAGTAGAGCAAATGTTAATAGATATTGACAACGAGCGATTTTTTCTGCGGAATCAAGCCTTAAAAACAACTGGGATAGTCCCAGAAGATGCTAGCTGGGATGTCAAAACTTCGATCGTCCAAGGAGAGTCCCGCTATCAGTTAGATATGCAGGCCACTTGGCTGGGGCTGGTTTTTAGACCGGAAATATATTCGTTTACCAAATCTTGCGAGGTGTTCCAGATAGCCAATAGGGCGACTGTAACCTGCGATGCCATTAAACGCTCTCAACCCGGACAGAAAAAAGATGGAACTGCGGGAGACAGTCAAGTGTGATTCTGTCTCTGTTAACTAATTGCGATCGGTATAGCGGGAGAGTGGGAAAGTCTGAGAGTCTAAGATGGAAAAAATCCTCTTTCTTCCCTCTTCCTTCTTCCCCCTTCCTTCTTCCTAATAACTTCTTCCCTCTTCCTTCTTCCTTCTTCCTTGCACTAAAGTATGGCGAAAGTTTCCAGCGGGTTAATAACTAGGTCAGTAACTCAGGGCTAAAGCCACTGAGCTTGCAAGAGAAATCGAGCAAGCTATGCTGACCAGCCTAAGATTCTTGAAATCTACGTTATTCAAGTCACGACACCAGGCGAATGCGAAGCTAGTTCCCTGCTCTGTCATCTGCAATTAAACAGTCTTAAAGTCACGCTCGGCAGTGTTGCAGGTTTAAAAAGCTTTTATAACATTGGCGAAGCTAACATTACACGCAAGTGGAGGGACGCAACAATGTCCAACTTTATTTTCGTACTCGATACAAACAAAAGACCACTAACACCTTGTAAGCCGTCAATGGCTCACAAGTTGTTAACTGCCCGTAAAGCGGCTGTTTTTAGAAGGTTCCCCTTCACAATTATTCTCAAAAAGGTGGTAACAGCAACTATTGAATCAATTAGTCTCAAGTTAGATCCAGGTTCTAAAACTACTGGCATCGCTTTACTAGAAGGTGAGAAAGTAATTTTTGGCGCTGAACTAACTCATCGAGGTCAAGCCATCAAAGCAAGTCTTGATTCCCGTCGCGCACTGCGTCGAGGAAGACGAAACCGTCATACTCGCTACCGCCAAGCAAGGTTTTTAAACCGTACCCGCCAAAAAGGTTGGTTAGCACCATCCTTGCAGCACCGGGTAGAAACCACCCTAACTTGGGTTAACAAATTACGCAGACTTGCACCAATCAGTTTGATCGTTCAAGAGCTTGTCAGATTTGACCTACAACAACTAGAAAATCCTGATATCTCCGGCGTTGAGTACCAACAAGGCGAACTACAAGGTTACGAAGTTCGTGAATATCTACTCAACAAATGGAACAGAAAATGTGCTTACTGCGACACTGAAAATGTACCTTTGCAAGTTGAACACATTCATCCAAAAGCTAAAGGTGGAAGCAATCGAATTTCTAATCTCTGCCTTGCTTGCGAGAAGTGCAACCAGAAGAAAGGCACTCAAGATGTTGAGCAATTTTTAGTCAAGAAACCTGACATCTTGAAGCACATTCTTGCACAAGCAAAACGTCCGCTTAAGGATGCTGCTGCTGTGAATTCGACTCGATGGGCGTTGTTCTCTCGACTGAAAGAAACGGGGTTGCCCGTTTTGACTGGTTCAGGTGGACTGACAAAGTTTAATCGTACTCGACTGCAACTACCTAAAACTCATTGGCTTGATGCTGCTTGTGTCGGTCAAATTGAATCATTGTCTGTAGTAACGAGTAAACCATTGCTAATCAAGACAACTGGACACGGGACTCGTCAAATGTGCCGCACAGACAACTTTGGCTTCCCATCTCGGTACGTTCCGAGAAACAAGTTTGTCAAAGGTTTTCAAACCGGCGACATTGTAAAAGCAGTCGTTACCAGTGGCAAAAAAATAGGTGAATATGTTGGTCGGGTTGCGGTTAGATCGACGGGTTCGTTCAATATCTCGGCATCAGAATTGGTGCAAGGGATTAGCCATAAATACTGCAAAATTGTTCACCACAAAGATGGCTACAGTTACTCATTTTGAATTTGAAGATTCAAGGCGATTGAAATCGCCGGGTCGTTTCCCTCTCAGGACTGAAGTCGCTGAGTTTCCCAGTTAGCGAATTTTTTTATGAATTTGAGAAGAATTTTGACAGTCGCGACCAATGTATTTTGGGAAGTAATTCGCGATCGCATCCTTTACTTAATTATTATTTTTGCTTTGTTGATGGGCGCCTCGGTACGGTTGATACCCGAATTAGCGGCGACAACCGAGAAGAAAATTATCTTAGATGTCGGTTTGGCTGCTATGAGCCTCCTCGGTCTAATTGCCACAGTCTTTGTGGCTACCGGACTGGTCAACAAAGAAATTGAAAAGCGGACTGTTTATCTGTTAGTTGCCAAGCCGATAAGTCGGGCTGAGTTAATTGTGGGCAAGCACTTAGGGCTGTCGGCGGTGCTGGCGGTTCTTGTAGCGGCAATGACTGTTATCTATCTGGCTATTCTGAGTTTGAGCCGCATTCCTTTCCCTTTGGAAAGCATTTTAATCGCTTCGCTGTTTATCTGGTTGGAGCTTTGTCTCATGGCCAGTGTCGGGATTTTATTTGGGGTTTTTAGCAGTTCGCTGCTGGCAACTTTACTGACATTTGGCGTTTATTTAATGGGACATTCGACGCGGGATTTAGTAGCTTTGGGCAAGTTAACTAAAAATCCTGGCATTGAACAATTGATGATGGGACTTTATCTGGTTTTGCCGGATTTAGCCAGATTCAATTTGAGAAATGATGCTGTTTACGGACAAGTTCCTTACTTGGCAGGTTTGATTACAGATGCTGGCTACGGTTTGCTGTATATGGTGCTGCTGTTGTCAATTGCGATCGCCATATTTTCCCGTAGGGAATTTTAAAGCGCGCATTCCGTACCTTCAGGGTAATTGTTTGTAGTGAGGGCTTTAGCCCTAACTACAAACCAATTTTATTATCGACTTAGCGCGCTAAGATATAGACAAGGTTATCGATCGCCCATCTAGACTAAAACTCAAACTTTTATTGGTAAAATGAGGTGACTTATGACTACTGTAATTCACCAAAAAACTGGGTCTGAAGCCCCGTCGTTCTACGACGGCTTTTTATTGATTTTCCAGTTTCCTAATCAACCCTCTCAGTACGTCTGATTGAGAGCGCATTGTCTTTGTACAGTAACGGGCAAGAATTTCAGCTTCTTGAGAACTGATGCGTATATGCAATCTCTTATCTTTTTCCATAACTTCCACGATGTGTACTCAGTTTATGTGTACAATATAGCAAGGAGGTAAAAACAATGCAACGCTGGAACTACAAGTTAAAACCAAACAAAGAGCAAGCCGCGCTCATGGCCCAATGGCTTATAACACTGCGTAAGCACCGTAATTATTGTCTCAGAGAACGCTTCATCGGCTGGGAGACTAACAACAGAAATGTTGAAACGCCTCGGAGCTATGCTTTTGGGTCTTATTGCGAAATAGACACCC
>NZ_JAUBUJ010000025.1:0-90700 GCF_036705405.1 Microcoleus sp. B13-B6 | reverse complement strand
ACCTCTTTGAACACAACTTGATATTTTTTATTATATCATATTAGTTGTTTGTGTAATTAATTTTGTTTGACTACTTAAGCCAACCGCGCATGCGATCAGGATCGGTTGGCGATTTTTGAGGATCTTAGCGCGAAGTATGTCGCGAGGCTGGTCAACCAACTTGGAAATAGCCGGAAACATCACCTTGCCACTGAGGGCTAAAGTGATAGAGCGCGGTATGTCAGCAAGCGTAAGAGCAACGCCGTAAACGCCCAACACATCCAATGTCAGTAATTTTCCCAGAATCAGCCGATCGGCTTGCTCTGCAAAAAATGTTAAAGCCGTTGAAACAAATATCAACTTTCCAAAAGAAAGAATTTCTGTGAACTACCTCTTGATTCCATATCAAGCGGTTAGGCGAACCAGAATTCCAATAGTGGCTCCAGACCAATTGCAGAATTTGTGACGCAAAGGATCCCATCAATATGGCCCAGATGGTCGGACTGAACCACGCCCAAACAATCATTACCACAATCCCGATCGACTGTCCCGACAACTCAAAAATTGCTAGCTGACGAAAAGCCATATTCCGGTTGAGCGTGAACACCGAAGTTGAATTGAACCCGGAGATCACCGTCCCCAAACCCACCACAGGGATTAACCAGGGGAACTGAGGCTGTTGGTATAACTGGGCAATTGGCCAGGCCAGCAAAAGCGTACAGAACCAAAGAATCACGCCGCGACAGACCTGCAAAGTCCAGGCAGTGTTCGAGAAAATCTGGCTCTTCCGCGCGCTTGTTCTGGATGACGCTAGTACCGATACCAAGGTCTGAGAACAGGTGCACAGCCGTGATGAATACGTAGACGAGACTCATAAGACCAAACATTTCCGGTACTAGCAGGCGAGTCAGGATCAGGTTACTGCCTAACCGCAGCACCTGACTGATCCCATAGCTAGCAATCGTCCACACTGCCCCCCGGACAGCAAGCTGTTTAACTGATGACATAATAAATTTGGCGTAAGGGAAACCGAAAGAGCAGACTTTTGAGCGAGGTTTTGGTATCAGTTGCTTTTAGCAGCTCACCTGCTGACACAAAAAACGCAGGCCTATCTATTGTTGAGCCATTGATGGTGAGACTTCTCGATTTTAGACCTCAACAGTGCTGCTAATTAGCTGATGTGTGCAACGATCAGCACAATGCTGGTCTGCAACTCGCCGTACCCTAAATCTGTGGATCTTAGATAACATAGTTACAGTGTTACAGTCTATTTAACAAAGACATCATAAACTTTATGTTAGGGAACACAGTGGAATTTATCTGAAAGTTGCACAACGGCTAACTACCTGATTAATAATTACTCATTACCAATGTCACACCCTCTCTACGTCGCCTTTATTTGGCACCAGCACCAGCCTTTGTATAAATCGAGGGCATCTACGGTCGGATCAGACACCAGTTCCAGATCAAACTCGCCCGTATTGCAGTCCAGAAACTTTGACCTCCAAGGTCACTATCGACTGCCTTGGGTGCGCTTGCACGGAGTCAAAGACTACTTGGATTTAGTGCTCCTCCTGGCAAAATATCCTAAACTGCATCAAACCGTAAACCTGGTTCCCTCCTTGATTTTGCAGATAGAAGACTGCATAGCAGACCGAGCATTAGACCCTTACTTGGCGGTAACTCTGAAGCCAGCAGAAACTTTAAATATCGAAGAACAAGAGTTCATTTTAGAACACTTCTTTGACGCCAATTACCACACCCTGATTCAGCCACACCCCCGCTACGCTCAACTCTACACTCAGCGGCAGGAAAAAGGCATTCAGTGGTGTTTGGAAAACTGGAAATTGCAGGATTTTAGCGACTTGCTGGCTTGGCACAATTTAGCTTGGATTGACCCGCTGTTTTGGGACGACGCCGATATTGCAGGGTGGCTGAAACAAGGACAAAATTTTAGTTTGGTAGACAGAAAAAACATCTACTCAAAACAAAAAGAAATCCTCGCTCGCATCATTCCCCAGCACCGTAAAATGCAAGCTGAGGGACAGTTGGAAGTCTCCACAACCCCCTACACGCACCCGATTTTACCGCTGCTTGCCGACACTAATGGCGGCCGCATAGCTATTCCAAACATGACGCTGCCACAACACCGGTTTCAGTGGGAAGAAGATATTCCCCGACACCTGAGAAAATCCTGGGAAATGTATCAAGACCGGTTTGATTGCCAACCGCGCGGTTTGTGGCCGTCGGAACAAGCAGTCAGCCCGGAAATTTTGCCCTACATTGCCAAACAAGGCTTTAAATGGATAGTCTCGGACGAAGCAGTATTGGGGTGGACAATTAAACACTTTTTCAACCGCGACGCGACAGGGAATGTCTACGAACCAGAATTGTTATATCGCCCTTACCGTTTAGAAACTCCTGACGGCGATTTAGCCATAGTATTTAGAGACCACAGATTGTCCGACTTGATCGGGTTTACCTACGGTTCGATGGAACCGGAAAAAGCAGCATCAGATTTAGTGGGACACTTAGAAGCGATCGGCAGAACTCTCAAAAACCGACAGTCCGAGGGCCAAACAGCTTTAGAAAATCCCTGGTTAGTTACGATCGCCCTAGACGGCGAAAATTGCTGGGAATTCTATCCCCAAGACGGCAAACCGTTCTTAGAATCCCTCTATCAAACTCTCAGCGATAATCCAGATATCAAATTAGTCACAGTCTCAGAATTTCTCGACCAATTCCCAGCAACCGAAACAATTCCCGCAGCCCAACTGCACACTGGTTCCTGGGTGGACGGTTCCCTCACAACTTGGATCGGCGATCCTGCGAAAAATCGCGCTTGGGACTTGTTAGGGCCCGCTAGACAAATGCTGGCAAACCATCCAGAAGCCACAGAAGAAAGCAACCCAGAAGCTTGGGAAGCGCTTTATGCGGCCGAAGGTTCCGACTGGTTCTGGTGGTTTGGCGAAGGCCACACGTCGAACCAAGATGCCATGTTCGACCAGCTATTTCGCGAACACGTAGCGGCGATTTACGACGCTCTTGGCGAGCCCGTACCCCCGGAAGTGCGACGGCAAGTAGAGGTACACGAGGTTCAAGGCGACCACCAGCCGCTGAGCTTTATTCACCCGGTGATTGACGGTATCGGCAACGAACAGGATTGGGACAAAGCCGGTCGCATTGAAGTTGGGGGAGCAAGGGGTACGATGCACCGGAGTTCGGCAATTCAGCGGCTTTGGTACGGGGTTGACCACTTGAATTTTTACATTCGCGCCGACTTCAAGGTAGGGGTGCGGCCGGGAATTGATTGCCCTCCAGAGTTAAATTTGTTCTGGTTTTATCCCGATCGCACGATGAAAAACAGTCTGATTCCGCTGTCGGGTTTGCCCGACGAAGCACCGCTAAACTACCGATTCCACCATCAGTTAGAGATTAATTTGCTGACGAAATCGATTGCGTTTCACGAAGCAGGAGAGGGCGATGAGTGGCAGCCCCGCCTCAGCCGGGCCCAAGTGGGATTGGATAAATGTTTGGAGGTAGCAGTGCCCTGGGCGGATTTGCAGATTATGCCCGACTGGCAGATGAGGCTGATTGCAGTTTTATCGGAAGGGCAGCGTTACTCTACCTGTATGCCGGAAGATGCTTTTATTCCGATCGGAATGCCGTAAAAAGTCATTAGTCATTAGTCATTAGTCATTAGGCTGTAGGGGCGGGTTGCGGGTTTTACCAGCTTTCATAGAACGGTTAACCCAAATACATATAAACCCGCCCTCTGAATTAGTCAACAGTCCTTAGTCATTAGTCATTAGTCATTGGGCTGTAGGGGCGGGTTTTACCAGCTTTCATAGAACGGTTAACCCAAATACATATAAACCCGCCCCCTGAATTAGTCATTAGTCATTAGTCAACAGTCATTTTTTGAACCAACAAAAAATTAAATAATTATCCAATTTTATTAAATTGGGGCTTCTACTCTGGCTACCTAATGCCTTGATAATTTCGCTCGCGTCCGGTCGATCGAGGGCTAGAAAATTTGTTCGTCGTGAGGGCTTCATCCTTCATAAAAAAGAGGACTAAATTCCTGAATACCAAACATACAATGGTTAATTTACCGGAGATCATATCATTAGTCATGGGGAAATAAAAAAACTAATGAGCCGCATTTTACTATTGGTCGATCGCCACCAACAACTTAATTTGCCGATCGCCCACCTCAACACCGAGCATGAGGTGATCGTACTCGATCGCGCTTTAAATCCCAACTCCGAATTTCCCATTCCCCCAATCGCTTTTGACTTGTGCATTCTCGACGAGGCAAATTTCGATCGCATCGGGCCGCTGGTAGAATCATTAAAAACTGCCGCCGAGCCGATATTTTTACCGTTCTTGCTTGTTAGTCAATCCCAAACGCCTGCTCTTTCTGAGCAGCCATTGTCGCAGCAGGCAAAACAACTCGAAGGCAGAATAGACGATTGGATAGTAACTCCCGCCGAACCCGCCCAACTGCACTTGCGGGTAGAGAATTTGTTGGCGCGCAGGCGGCAGTCGCTAGAACTCCACAGACTTCAGGAAATAATTAAAGAACAGACTTTTACAGAAAGTTTGTTAAAGGACTCGCTGCAAACGGCAAACGAAAACCTGCAACGGGAAATCGCCAAGCGGGCCGAGGTAGAAGCTGCACCGCGAGAAAACTCCTATCTCGACTCGCTGATGAATGCCATGCCAGATATTGTCTGCTTCAAAGATGGCGAGGGCAGGTGGCAGGAGGCAAATCAAGCGATATTGGAAGTGTTCGAGCTAGAAAAAATAGACTACCGCGGCCTTAAAGATTTTCAGCTAGGAGAACTCAGCATTTTTTACCGCGAGGCGCTACAGGCGTGCGAGGTCAGCGATCGAGAAGCGTGGGCAAAAGGTAAGCTTTCTAGGGGGGAAGAAATGATTCCCCGATCGGACGGTACTGTGAAAATCTACGACGTGATTAAAGTACCCGTATTTCACCCCGACGGCAGACGCAAAAGTATCGTGATTTTGGGCCGCGACATCACGGAATACAAGCAAACTAGAGACGAACTCGTGCGCTTGGCGTCGATTGTCGAGTCTTCCGACGACGGCATCGTCGGCAAAACTCTCACCGGGACAATTCAGAGCTGGAACGCAGGAGCAGAGAAGATTTACGGCTACTGTGCGGCGGAAATCAAGGGGCAGTCGATCGAGATTTTAGCCATACCCGAACGCCCCAAGGAAATGCCTCAAATATTGGAAAATATTAGGGCTGGAGCCACCATCGACCATTACGAAACCGTGCACTTGCGGAAAGATGGCCAACAGATAGATGTGTCCCTGACGATTTCTCCGATTAAAGACGCGACTGGAGCGGTAACGGGCGTTTCGACAATCTCTCGCGACATCAGCGACAGCAAGCGAGTCGAAAAAGCCTTTGAACAACTCCGCCACCAAACAGAAATGATTTTGTTCTCCGCAGGAGAAGGAATTTGCGGGTTGAACAAACAGGGAAAAGTAACTTTTGTCAATCCTGCGGCGGTGAGAATGGCTGGGTGCGAATCGAAGCAATTGATCGATCGACCGCTCTATGAAAGCTTACACCGTGCACAGCAAGAATGCTCAAGGGCGATCAAGCAACTGTCACCTGCAACAGACATCAATTCAGGCTCTGAACTTGTCCCACACTGCGCCGCACCGCAGGCGGGCAAACTGCTGCCGAAGCGGGTAAGTTCTCAAATTTTAGCCACCTTGGAAGACGGAGAGGCGCGGCGCGTCACCGATGAGATTTTTTGGCGGCGAGACGGCAGCAGTTTTCCGGTTGAGTACGTTGTCGCTCCGATGCGAGAACAAGGCGAAATTATTGGAGCTGTGGTGACTTTTAAAGATATCACGGAGCAGCTTGCCGTCGAGCGCATGAAAGATGAATTCATCTCTGTTGTCAGCCACGAACTGCGGACGCCGATGACCTCAATTCACGGCGCCCTCGGCCTCCTCAACAGCGGCCTGCTGGACGCTTACCCCCAGAAAGCTAAGCGGATGCTGGAGATTGCTGTCACTAACACTGACCGTTTGGTGCGCTTGGTCAACGACATCCTAGATTTAGAGCGGATGGAGTCGAGTTACAGCACTGCGATCAAACAAACTTGCAATGTGGCTGACCTGATGTTGCAGGCGGCTGACGAGATGCAGGGAATGGCTCAGCAGGCGGGAGTTACTCTGTCGGTGAAGCCTGTGGGGGCGCAATTGCAAGCTGTTCCCGATCGGCTAATTCAAGCCTTGACAAATTTACTCAGTAATGCTATTAAGTTTTCTCCCTCCGGCGCTACGGTTTGGCTGAGCGGGGAGTTGACCCACAATCCGGATTTGGCAGAAAAAGCAGCGCCCAAGTCGGTGTCGTCTCCGTCTTTGTTGTCTCCTGAGCCTGCAGCCGCGCCTCCGCACTTGCCAGTCCCGAGCTCGTGGTACATCGTGATTGCTGTGAAAGACCAAGGGCGGGGTATTCCGTCAGACAAGCTGGAGATGGTCTTTGAACGCTTTCAACAAGTTGATGCTTCTGATTCTCGCCAGAAGGGAGGTACTGGTTTGGGGCTGGCTATTTGTCGCAGTATCGTGCAGCAGCACGGGGGGCGGATGTGGGTGGAGAGCGTTGTGGGGGAGGGCAGCACTTTTTTCTTAAGTCTGCCACTTCTGAGGGAGGGGCTGGCAACTGAAAGTTAATTTCTACCCAGGTGTACCCAACGTTACTGATTTTGTGCAGATTGTTCGATCGAGTCATCGACAAACAATCTCAGCCTTTTCTGCAGTTTGGGGACTGCGGGCAAAAAGCGCGATTTGAGGTCGAAAAGCGGCTTTTTGTGGGTGGGATATTTTACAGCAACCGCGCCAGACGGTTAGGATGTTCTTAGTGGAAACCCTGGCGGTCGATTGCAACTTCGGTCTTCCTTGTTCCTTCTTTCTTCAACATCTGCTATACAGTTGTCAACTACCCAGCATCAAGCGGGATACCGCTATGATGTGGGCTTGTATCTGAACTCCACCGCAATTCCGAAAACCTTTGCAGGATTTGGGCTTTGGTTTCACCGCTCGATACATCAGGGGATGCTGACAAGCTCCCCGTGCTCATCCAGTCTTGCCGAACTAGCAACGCTCTCATTGCAATATTTCGCGCACCAACAAGATCTGCATGAAGCTCATGACTACAACATTCGCAACGGAATAATAGCCCTTTGTTTTGTCTATTAGCATCCGAAGTATGTCCACATTTAGGACAACTTTTCGATGTGTAATGAGCCGGAACTTTAGTTGCTAACGAATTATTTAGATTGGCTTTGTAGTCGATATACCCGTGCAATTCGGCATAAGACCATTTAGCTTTATTTCGATTAGCTCTACGTCTCTTTTTGCTTGCCTTCTTGCCCGATTTCGTCCTAGTCCTGTCCCGTATTCCGGTGAGGTTTTCTAGTCCAATTAGGGTGTTAGGTTTGGCAATATCCTTACTGATCTGGTGGTTTACATCAGCGATAAACCGTCTTTCTTTCCCAGACAAAGCGATTAGTCTTCGCTTCGCTGAACGAGTGTCTTTACGCTGAAGAGTCATCCGTGCTTTATGGTAGCGGTTAGCTTTATGTCTAGCATTCTTCCCTGAGTAGAATTTAGCCTTATTTTGCAAGTCTATTTCCACCGCTAAGTAGCGCATACCCACGTCAACACCAGAGACTCTAGTTATTTTCAGTGGGTCAATCTTAGGCGTTTCTACTTCGATACTTACCATCAGATAGTATATCTTGGAGGAACGCTGATAGACAATTTTAGCCGCTCCAATCCTTGCACCATTAGCAATTAAATCTAAATGCTTATTGTAACCATCATACGAGACCACTATTCGACCTTGGAGAGTGATGATACTCACTTGCCTCTCGGCTTTAAAAGAGTAGTCACGTTGATAATTTAGGGTACAAGTTCGAGATATATATTTGGGGGCTTTGTCTAGCCCTTTATACCGTCTCTTAGTGTAGCCTTTAGCAATCGCATCGTTAGATTGTTTTACCTTAGTCCACAGAGTCTTATAGGTTCCAGACACTTGTCTGGGTACATTGCAAGCCATTTGCGCTCCCAGCCCAAATCGAACCCGCAATTCGTTGTAGACCGCTTTCTGTAACTTAGCACCATTGCTGGTTTTGCCTGCATCAAAAGCAACTTGTGAAGTGTAATTCAAGGCATCTCGGTAGGCTAAAGCAGTCTGAGACACCAAAGCTTTTTGCTCGGCAGTCAGTTTTAGTTTTAGCTTGGCGGTGATTACTTGGGACATTATTTTCACGAACTTTGGTATTATTGTATCTCGTGAAGATAGTAAAAACAAGGGGCAGGATCAGGAATCTGTTCGTTCTTCGACCACCCCTTCCCGTACAACATCTAAAGATTGTCGGTTTTGGTCAGGGGTGGATCTCTTCACTCACGCGCATTCCTCCCGACGCTCACCTTGATCGGTAGAGCGCGGGACTCCTGCTGTCTAGTTGAAAATTTACTGTAAATTCCGATCGGGTAAGATAATTTGCTTTATAAAATATTCACATTTCGCCTCTAATCTGTAATTAGTTCTCCTTGCTAAAAAAATGTTAATTTTGACTGCCAAGCGCATCTTGGTTATTGACGATGCGGAAGATATTCGGGAAGTAGCTCAAGTCAGTCTTGAACTGGTGGGGGGCTGGGAAGTCCTGACAGCGAGTTCGGGCCGCGAGGGTGTTGCTAAGGCTCTTGCCGAACAGCCTGATGCTATTCTATTGGACGTGATGATGCCCGACCAAGACGGGCCTACTACTTTTATACAGTTACAAGCTAATAAGGCTACGCAGCACATTCCGGTAATTTTATTAACGGCTAAGGCTCTGGCTGGGGACAGGCGGATGTTCGCGGATTTGGGGGTGGTGAGCGTGATTGCTAAGCCTTTTGAACCGATGTTTTTGGCGGCTCAGGTCGCTGAGGCTTTGGGCTGGGAGCAAAAATAGATCGATCGCCCGCATTGAATTGTGCAGCTTTTCAAGCAGTAGTTTGGCAGGCAAAGAGAGTTAAAAAAACTTGGTTTCTTTGGTCTGGTTCCTTAGATAAAATCCGGTCTAGCGGACAGGATATATGTAGGGGCTTAGGCGCCGTGCCTTTCGTCCTGTCAGCTTAAGACTAAAAACCTCAGTCCGGTATCAGTTTCAACCCTGTCGGTCTTGGGGTGAAATTGATACCAATTAGGGATGCCTAAATCCCTATTGGTAGTGCGTTCATTTAACCGAATTCGGACTCAGCCATGAGATCGGTATTCCTACTGATTTATCGGGAAAATATAAGCTGGCAGGATTATTTTACTTTTTGTAACAACTCACTCATCTTCATAAGTTCTTCAGGTTTGAGTTTTATGTTTAAGCAGAACGTCAGGGATCGCTCCTGACTGTTGACAGACACATTGGGAGAAGACGATTATGCCCTCAGCTTACATTTTGCTACTAATAGTTTCTCTGGCAGCAGTCTGGGTTTACTGGCAAACCTCTCAAGATATTTTTGTTCTTGTGGCTTGGGCAGGGCTGGGTTGTTTTATTTGGGGTTTCTCTTGGGCACCTTGGAGCGTTCAGCTTTTGATTGTGGTGTTACTCTTGGGCCTCCAAAAGTGCTACTTGCGCGACGCTCAAAGCTGTGAGTGAAAGAGATTTTTTATTTTTGTGCCTGGAATTGAGATGTGCAGGCATTCGTGAATCTCTCTAATGATTGGGTTATCGCTCCATATCTTCAAAAAAGGTTTAAAATATCATGAATAGTTGCCCTTGTTGCTCCTCTAAATTGCTCCGCCACGCTCGCCACAATCGCCTTTATTGGTTCTGCTCGCAGTGCTGGCAGGAAATGCCGGATCTGTCGGAGATGATTTCACGTAACAGCGTGGGGAATCACAAACGCGACGGTTTGGTGAAGGTTGCGACTTTGACTCCTAAATTGAGGATTTTTGAGTCTGTAGAAATTGCTTAGTTTGCTGGAGTTAGTCTCGCGATAAATATTGAGACTGAAAAGATTTTTGTTTGTGCCCTCTGTGGGATTTTTTGATAAAAAATGCACTCATCCCCTTCCGTGTGAAGTGAAGGGGACTTATTAGCGGGGGGATGAGTGTACTTGTGATGGGGTCGATCGCCCGACTGAATTTCAGCTATTGTATGCAGTTAAGCTGATTACATCAAACCGATTTGAGAGAGAATGCCTTGACCGGTGAGGAATTCGGTAGCTAAGCCGATAACGAAGCCTAACATTGCCAAACGGCCGTTCCAGGTTTCAGCGAACTCAGTGAAGCCCAACTTTGCGTCTTTGTTTTCCATGACCAGAAACCTCGTTTAATTTCAACCTTCTGTAACTAAACTTAACACAGCAGTACCAAGTTTGCAACATATTTTTACATTTACTGTTTAAATGCCGCAGATCAGCAGGAGAGGCTTGCTGGGAGAGGGGCGATCGCATCGGAGGCGAGAAACCCGGTTTCTTCTTGTATTTTTCGTGACTCGTCGCAAAATCTCGTAGAAACCGGGTTTCTGAGGTCAGGGCGCGTGGGTCGAAGGATGTCAGAAAAATAATTTTTAGTTAATATAAAATAGCAAAAATCTAGTGACACTCCGCCTGGGGTGCCCCGGAAGAGCAAACCCTAATTGTTTCGCACACAGCATAATTCCGGGGCACCATGCAATCTGAATCTATTAGATGCGAAGGTATTTCACAAAAATACTCATCACCTCACCACTTTTAGCAGTTGGTAGCAGGGGACTCCAGACACCAACCTCAGCGTACCCGCGCGCGTGGAGTAGGTAAATTGTACTCCTGACAGCTTGGGGAGAACCTATCAGCAGATGTTTGAGGGGTTCTTTCTCAGGATTTGCTGCGTCGGGAGTTAGCAGCGACGCGGGAAGTTGAATGGCGTCGCTGCTGGAATTGGATAAAAAACTCTGTGTCACAGTGATTAAAGGCTTTTGCTAGTTGAGTGCTACATCCAAAAAATACAACACCCAGCCCGCTTGACACCACAAAATTAGTGTAAATATTCCCCTATTTGTTTGGATTTGTTTTTGATTCGTTCTAGTACCTCCTCCAAAAAATCTTCATTTTTGCCAGCAACCTCTATCATCTCTCGCAGCGTGTCAGCGTATGACAAGGTACGCTTGTGGTGGTCTGGCATTTTTTCAAAACCCGGCCCCCACCGCTTGACGGCATCAATATTAACGCCTAAAACCTTTACCAGAAGCAGGTTGCAACGCGCTTTGTAGCCTCTGGCTTTTTCTTCTTCTTGTGTGGCGTGGAACCACCGACGGCAAAAATCCCAAGCTTCCATTGACTCACTCAGCCAGCTAAACCATTTGTCGCGTCGCGACGTTCTGCAAGTTCGCAACATAGGGTAAAAATTACACTGTTTTAGGATTATGGTATCATCCCATTTGGTGTAATATTTCCCCTAATAGACTATAGCTGACAATTGAGACTTACCCACAAGTAGCCAGAAACCGGGTTTTTTTGCGAAAATACTTCGCTGCATCCCGCAGATTCGATAAAAAACCCGGTTTCTTTTGTCGGATCGCATAAGTCCCGTTCATAAAATCAAGCTCAAAAAATAAATCAGATTACCCATTGACATTTTAGAATTAATGTGCAAGCATCAAAGTAGTATAGCTGAGATAAACACCCTCATTCAAAAGCAAGGAGTGTTGGTTAAGTCGTCTCAGCGAGGATGATGGGTTTATTTCGGCTGGCACAACATTTGTTTAAATGTGTATATCAACGGGTTTTTAGAACCCCTAGCCGAAGTTTACACATCGTATCGCTGAGACGCTAACCAAACAACTACAAACTAAATTCATAGTTTGTTACTAGAGCCATTTGTTAAATGGGCGAGCTCATTTTTGAGCGAACCCAAAAACAATACTTCGTGCTAGATGGGTAATTTATTGATGCTGTCTGCTCACCCTTTTTTAGGAACGATCCAATGACAGACAATCATCGAACCACAGGCCAACAAAAAAGCCAGTCTCAGCCTTTAGTTTCCATTTATTGGGATTATCAGAACATCCCTGATTACAAACGAGCCAAAGATTTATTACTCTTTGCTAGTGGACTAGGATATGTAGTCAATCAAAAAGTTTACGACAATTGGAAACAAAGAAATAAGACTGCACAAGAAACTTTAGACTATCTAAAATTTCAACGTTTTGATGTATCCCTAAACATCAAAAATGCTGTAGACTTTTATTTGTCAATGAACTGCTGTAGCGAGGCTTCAATGAGTTCATACCCACACACATTTATTATTGTGTCTGGAGACGGCTACGGTGAAATTTTGATTCACGATCTGCATGAAAAGGGGAAGAAGGTGATAATTGTTGCCCGCAAAGGTAATGATAGTCACAATCTCAAAAAGCTTGCCGATCGATTTTACTTGATCGATGAATTGCCGAAGTCGATCGAGACTTACAAACTGACTGCCTAAACTTCCTAGACATTCACCAGGTCGCAGATAGCAAAAATCCAGTTTATTTGATAAACTAGATTCTCCAAACCAACGGCTATCTGCGGCTCTTTCATGTCCACATAATAACACCCAACTCAAAAAAAATAACCATTACAAAACTCCCATGCCATTAACTAATCCAACACAAGAACTCCAAATAACCCTTCCCGAATTCAATAATGAAAAACTGCTGCGCCAAGCGCTCACCCATCGTTCCTACGTCAACGAAAACCCCACCTTCAACGAAGAAGACAACGAACGCTTAGAATTTCTCGGCGATGCTTTGCTGACTTTTCTCAGCGGCGAATATCTCTATCAGCGTCATCCAGAAATGGGAGAAGACCAACTGACTCGCCGACGTTCTGCATTAGTAGATGAAAAACAATTAGCCAGATTTGCTACTGAAATAGGTTTAGACTTAAAAATGCGGCTCGGAAAAGGAGCTTATCGAGAAGGTGGGATTACTAATCCAAATTTGCTCAGTAGCACTTTTGAAGCATTTATTGGCGCTTACTATCTCGACACGCAAGACATGGACAAAGTTCGCAACTTTGTGCAACAAATGTTTGATTCTGTTCCCGAAAATGTTGTGGAAACTCGATCGACTGTAGACTCGAAAAATCGCTTTCAAGAATGGGTACAGGCCAATGGTGACACGACTCCGCCCAAATACGTGACAGTCCAAGCAGGAGGCACACCCCACAAGCCGGAATTTCTCGCTAAAGTGTATGTCGCAGAGAAACTCTATGGAGAAGGTAAAGGCAAAAGCAAAAAAGATGCTGAGAAAAATGCGGCTGAAGATGCGCTAGCAAAGTTGAAAAAACGCGGACTGATCTAAACTTGAAAACGGGGGTAAAAACTACTAGCTTTTTTGTGCGCTTCCGGCGTTGGCCAAGCCCTCGAAGACGATCGCCCGAATTGATTGCCAGAGCGCACAATCGGCTATAATCAGGACTTGTGCAAGTGTTACCGCCGTCGATAGAGGGTTGCAAGGGCAGAAATTCGTTGACGAGTACCCCAGTGTCGATCGTAATTTTGGGAAATATCAGAGCAATTCATGTCTACTCAAAACCCGACTACCCTAACTGTTGAAGAAGCACAGCAAATCCTCAAAGATTTCACTTGTCTGGATATGCAATCTGTAGCATCGCCGCTGGAAAAACAGGCACTCCGTCAAGCGATTTTGCTGGTAGCAAGTTTGTCGGATTATCAAATGTTGGGAGTGTGCGCTTCTTCGACGGATGAGGGGTTTTTAGCTTTAGAAGCTTATTTAAAAGCTTTGGGATATCAAGCTGTTTTAGATCCCAATGCTGTCTCGACCTTTGCTGGTTCGGTTTATATTAAGTTCAATACTTTGAAGGGGTCGTATTATGTTGACGGCTATCCCGGAACTTACCGGGGCGTTTTGATTTCGTGCCAATCTTCCTCAGAAGGTGGAGTTAGCGGCACTTACGGTCATTTACCTCTCGATTTATTTGTTGATTAATCGGGAATTGGGCATAGGGCATAGGGCATAGGGCATTGGAACAAAAAACTAACAAAAAACAACAGCTAACAGCCAACAGTCAACAGTCAACAGTCAACTGTCAACTGTCAACTGTCAACTGTCAACTGTCAACTTACCGATTACCGATTAACCCTTACCAACGATCAATTCTGCCTCTGGTGCCGGTGCAGTTTCTTCGGGCGGCAGTCCCAAAATATCGCTGTACAAGTTGACGTATTTCCGGGCCGAAATATCCCAGCTAAAATCTTCTCTCATGCCGCGCTGTTGCAGTTCTCTCCACTTATCTTTGTAGCGGAAACCTTCCCAAGTTCTGATCATGCAGGTGAACAAGTCTAGGGGCTCATAGCGATCGAAACAGTAACCTGTACCGGTATTGTCGATGGGGTTGTTGTGGGAAACGGTATCCACTAAACCGCCGGTGCGACGAACCATTGGCACGCACCCGTAGCGGAGGGCGAGCATTTGGCTGATGCCGCAGGGCTCGAAACGGCTGGGCATCAGGAAGCTGTCGCAGCCTGCGTAAACACGCCGGGAGAGGGCCTCGTTGTAAAGTAGTTGGGTGGACATCCTACCGGGATAGCGGGCTGTCATTTGCCAGAGTTGGGTTTCGTAGTAGCGATCGCCCGTTCCGAGTACAATAAATTGAGCGTCGGTATAGGCCATGAACAGATCGAGCATTTGAATTATCAAATCCAATCCCTTCTGTTCTACCAGCCGCGTCACCATGCCGATCAAAAAGGCATTTTTATTTACTTCCAAACCGACTTCTTCTTGCAGCGCAATTTTATTAGCGGGGCGCTTTTCAATAGTATCAACACTAAATTGTTGATGGAGGTACTTGTCAGTTGCTGGGTTGTAAGATTCTGTATCAATTCCATTCAAAATGCCCGATACTTTACCGCCGAGGTAAGACAGCAAACCTTCCAAAGTTTCCCCATAAGCTGGGGTTTTGATTTGCTCGGCGTAAGTCGGTGAAACTGTATTTACGCGATCGGCAAACTGTACTGCGGCAGCCATTGTATTGTGACCTTGCATATACCAAGGACACCAAGTCATCTGCTCCAAACGCCAGCGCCACGGCCCTTGATAAGCTAAATTGTGAATAGTAAAAACCGTGCTGATATCGGGGTCTTGGCTCATCCAAACAGGTATCATCCCCGTATGCCAGTCGTGACAGTGGATAATTTGGGGTTTCCAATGATTCCAGGCAAATTCAGCCGCAGCATTGGCAAAGAAAGTGAACCTCCAATCTTCATCTACACCGCCGTAAACGCGGCGCGGTAAGAAAGATGGATGTTGTAATAAGTATAAAGGTACATCGGTTCCCGGCAAAACAGTTTCAAACACCGAGAAGCTTTGGAACATGGCAGACCCATCCCAAACAGGTTTTTTGGGAACGTCCATTTTGTCGGGGACGAAACCGTAGTAGGGCATGAAGATGCGGACATCGTGGCCCATGCGCCGCAGAAATTTCGGCAAAGCGCCGACGACATCGCCCATACCGCCCACTTTGGCGAGGGGTGATGCTTCGGCGGATACAAATAAAATACGCATTATTTTTTTGTGTTCCTTGAGATTGTTAGTCTAGATTAAGTTTAAATGGGGAGTGGCACAATATTAACGCGCCGTCCAAAAACAAGTATAAATCTGAGTTGCTGTAGCGATCGCAGTTTACTCAAGAATGCGATCGCCCTTTTTCCATCCGCGTCGCTGTGCGGTGAAAAAAATAGCGATCGATTTTATGATAAATATTGAATAAAATCTGTAGGGGCGGGTTCACCAAAATATTTGCCACCCACCGATAATCTTGATAAACCCGCCCCCACCCAACCAATAACCCCGATCGACCATTTCCCCCACCGTTAAATACAATTAATTCTTAATTTCTGGGTGGGGTGGGGGCGGGTTTTTATCATTTGTCTGTGGTGTCAAATATCTAGGCGAACCCGCCCCTACATTGGTGGTTAAATGTGGGATAAAATCTACCGACAGCTACGGACTAATTCTGAGAATTGTCCTCAAAAGTCTCCTCAAATCCCGCTAGAAAATCATCCAAAGCTTCAGAGGCGATCGCCAAATTAATACTGTCGGCATCTTCCAATCCCCAGGTATTCACACCAACCACTTGACCAGCCATATTAATCAACGGGCCGCCCGAATTTCCCGGATTAATCGCCGCATCAGTTTGCAACACCTTCACCTCAGCAACATCTTCTTCATCGTCGCCTTCTTCATATTCCTCTGGTTCGCGAATTGCACTAATAATACCTTGAGTTACAGTTGAAGCAAACTGCCCCAAAGGATTGCCCACAGCAATAACTCTATCTCCCACTTTCACATCCAAAGACAACTCTAGGGGAGGATATTCTTGGGGAGAGTCCACTTGTTCCCCTGTGTTCGGGTCGAAGGTAAAATCGCTAATTAAGAGTAATGCTAAATCTTCTTCGGCATTACCAGTAAACACCACCTCTGCCAATCTCAATTTTCCGTCGTGAGTTTCGACTAAAACCTGTTCGATTTCATCTTCTTCATAGAAGTAATCTTCATCGGCAATATCTTCTACAACGTGATAGTTCGTGACAATTATGTCCGGCGATACAAAGAACCCGCTTCCTGAAGAAATCTCTTCTTCTGTATCCCAATCCATGACGTAAATTGAAACTAAGGACGGCAAGACTTGCTCGACTACATCCGAAAAACTTCCGGCTTGAGTTTTGAACTCTTTCAATTGCTTCTGCAAAGCTTGTTTGTCTGCTTGCATTTTGCTATAGAGTTGCTGAACCTTTTTCACTTCCAGCTTTAATTGAGTTTCTCTAGCGCTCATATTTGGCTTTTACCTGAAATAAATTGCTGATTAATTTGGGATGTTTGATTGTAGATTGTGGATGGGGATGTTAAGAATTATAGGACTTACGAAAAAAAACCGGTTTTTACCATAAATCTTGGGCTATACAGCGAGACTTACATCAGAAACCGGGTTGCTTAACACCCGTGCGGAGCGTCCTAAATTAGTCAGATATTTTTGAAATCTATCGCGCGAGTCCTACCTAAAATCCCATCAAAAATCTACAATCAGACTGCTACTCTACCTGTTTTGCCAAAGCAAACCGCCTGTTATTTTTATTTTACAAAAGGCGATATATCGCGTCTAAAAGCATTGACAAAGAGATGCGGATCGGTTTTAGGAACCACGTTGAACTTGGACAAATATTTCCTCCAAAATTTCACTAGCACCCTGTTGGCGCAAGCGGTGAGCGAGGTCAATTCCGATCATTTCAGCAGTCTCGGCGGCCCCGGAAACACTATCTTTGACGAATCGCTGGCCGTCGAGACTCGATACCATTCCGGTTAAGGTTAATTGACCGTTTTCTATTTTGGTATTGACGCCGATCGGCACTTGACAGCCGCCTTCTAATTCCCGCAGAAATGCGCGTTCGGCATAACATCTTTGGGCGGTTTCCGAGTGTTCGAGAGCTTTAATCAGTGCCATGATTTCTGTGTCTCCGGCGCGGCATTCGATGCCCAAAGCACCTTGTCCGACGGCGTGAAGGGAGATTTCTGCAGGGATAATTTGGTGGATGCGATCGCCCATTCCCAATCTTTCGAGGCCGGCAACTGCTAAAATAATCGCGTCATAACCGCCCTCATCTAATTTAGCGAGTCGAGTATTGAGATTGCCGCGAATATCTTTAAATTCAAAATGAGGGAAATGATGCCGCAGTTGAGCTAGCCGCCGCAGGGAAGAAGTACCGATTACAGAACCTTCTGGGAGGGTGTCGAGTTGCTTGTCTTTGTGCTTGGAGTGAACTACCAGGGCGTCAGCGGGATTTTCCCGTTCGGTGACGCATCCTAAAATTAAACCTTCGGGCAAATTGGTAGGTAAATCTTTGAGGGAATGAACGGCAAAGTCCGTTTCATTGTTAATCATCCCCGTTTCTAATTCTTTGGTAAAAAGTCCTTTATCGCCAATTTTAGCGAGGGCGACATCAAGTATTATGTCCCCTTGGGTGGACATGGTGTGGACTTCAAAAGTGTGTTCCGGGAAGTGTTTCTGTAGCTGTTCTTGCACCCAGTGGGTTTGCACGAGAGCGAGTTGGCTTTTGCGGGAACCGATGCGAACGGTTCGGGAAGGGGCAGATGTGGTTGGGGACATAAGATCGATCGGAGGATAGCTTGAAATCAGCCAATATATTCACCTGATCTAGCGTACCGCAGGTGGGGACTTTAATTGCTGGTTGGGATAATTCGGGCGATCAAATAGAAATACCAGGTTTTGACCGCCAGTAGCAGTGAGTCTTGATGATGTTTCCCATCCAGCATTGGGAGTCGCTGGCATCGGGGCGATCGACATTCCGAAGCAAAGCCTGCCGGCGATGTACGATTTACTGAGATGTTGCACCATTGTCAATAAGCCTTTTAGGAACGGGCTCTGGGGCCCGTTCCACAGGAAAATCTACTCTTTGTGGAACAGGCCGGAAAGCCTGTTCTTGAGAATGGTGCAAGATGTAATATTTACCTAGGGTAGAGCCGGATGAACCTGGTTGACATGAGGAGTTAGCTTAGCTGCAGCGAGAAAGAATTAGCTCAAAAGTTGCGAGATTTGGAGAGAGAAATGTAGTTGTGAGGGGAAAAGGGCGATCGTAATTGCGATCGTACTTCTAAAGCCACCCAATAGCTTAGCATCAAAAGTGAATTTGTCAAATTACTAAAATCCTAAAACTATGAAAAGTGCTCTTGAGGTAGCTCGTTACTTTTTATGTCGTGTCGATCGAGAAGCAGGCGATACCATTTCTCCTCTCAAACTGCAAAAGCTCGTATATTACGCGCAAGCTTGGAGTTTAGTATTTAGAAACCAGCCGCTATTTTTTCAAGAGATTGAAGCTTGGATTTCCGGCCCCATTGTCCGCGATGTGTGGGATGAGTACAAAGCTTACAAATATAGCGATATTCCAGCTCCCGATAATTTTGAAGCAGAATTTGATGAAGATGAAATCGAGGTTCTCGAAGAAGTTTGGAATGCTTATGGAGAATTAAGTGCTAAACATCTTGCAGAATTGACGCAATCAGAGACACCTTGGCTCAACGCTCGCAAGGGATTAGAACCTGCGGAAACATCAACTAAAATGATCTCCCACGAGGATATGAAATCCTGCTATGCACCTTTGGTGGAGGCGTAAGTGCAGCTTCCTTGATAAAAGGTCGATGGAACTTTTAGCCCTCAGCTACGGCAATCAATAACTGAACTTCAATTCCTAAAGTCCGAGCACTGCGAGCCAAAGCCTCATCGCCAGTCACCAAACGCAACTGATTAGAACTTGCTACTGCTAAATGCAGTGCATCTAAGGTACGCAACGGTACTTCAAAACTGCTAATCCAATCGCGAGCTAAATTGTAATGAATTGGCTCTAACTGGATGCGAGTATAAAAATCACTGTCCAAGTCTGCCTGAAACTCTATTGCTATTTGTCTTGCCCTTTCCTGAGAAATTTCTCTCATTCGCACTCTGCGAGACAGTGCGGAAAAAAATTCTACCTCAACTAGCTGGCTCAACCCTCGTTCAGTCTCAGTCCTCAGTAACTGCTGAGATGCTTCGCTGAGACGTTCGGGCCAGTAATTGGGAGCAATGACGCTAGTATCCAAGTAAATCAATAGCGTTCCTCCTCTCGCAGCCTAATGACTGTTGCACTCAGCGGTTCACCCTTTACTTGAATAGAGTCTCGGAATCTCTTGAGTTCAGCTAACCGCTGCTCCTTCGTGAGCGGCGGGACTACGCGAGCTACTACTTTACCTTCGTGTACGATCGTCACTTCTTCTCCTTTGGCCACCTTTTCCAAGATAGCTTGCAGACTCTGCTTGGCTTCTTCAACGCTAATCGCAGGCATCTCATTAGTTTTTTAGGTACTTTTTAATTGTACAGCAACGGGATATTTAATGCGAAAAAGGTCGATCGACCTTTTCCATTTCCCGCCACAATTTAACGTTGCCCTGCTTGAAGTGCAGAATTTGCTATCTGGACAACTTCTTGCTGCCGTGCGTTTTTCCTTGTGACTCGGTACAGCACCCCCAGCCTTTGCCACTCAACAAAAGCAGTGCAGTAAGCACCGCAATTATTGAAATAAATCCCCCTGAATCCGCCCGCCAATTCAACGCTTCTGTAAGTATCCTGCGGCAATCGCGAAGGAGGCGAAAACGGTTCATTTCTTTGAGCTTCGATTGTGCCGAAATAACAGGCTCCCGCACGGCATCCTTTTCCTAAATACATTCCCACAATGTAACCGTGGGCACCTGCTTGCACATCAAAATCAAGTTGCTGAATGTCTGATAAAGGAAGTCTACTCGGAAGAAAAACAGGCACTCGCGTTTTGCCTTTGATTTGTCTAAAGATGTTACTAGCAGGAAAACGACTGTTAGCTTGGTTTGCACCTGAGTTATCGGAGATTGGGGTCAACTTTTGCACAAAATTCCTCCACTGCACAACTCTATTTTTAGCAATGTTAAAAGTTGGAATAGAGTATTTTTCTAGCGCAAAAGAAGGGCGACCATTTTTCAGGTTGAAGCTGCGGCGAATCACTGTAATTTCTGGTTTCCCTAACCCGTAAGCTGTGGCTATGGAACGGGCGAGATTGCAGCTAATTTTGAAGCGTCCCATCTCAATATTGCCATTTTCCGTTTGATAAGACCAAGTGTAACCCTCAGAAGCCCGATCGCGATCGCACAGAAAATGAGAAATCTCAAACATCTTGGCAATATGAACATCGTACAACCGCAACTTGCGGCGGCCGACAGATTTTGCAGTGTGGCGATCGGGTACAATAAATTGTATCGGTTGCCAGCTATCTTCAGGGGAAAAATTAAACCAGCGGATTTCTGTAATCGGGAGTTCAGTCCTTGCTAACGCTGAGTTTGGTGTCAAAGGTGCGTGAAGCGAAGCTATCCCGAAGGGAATCGTAAAAGCAGTCACCACACAAGCAAAAATTGCCGCAAATAGCCATCTTCTCCTCATCCTAATTTCCCCCGAAGTAGGTAAGCGCAAAAAAATATAGCATCTTGTAAGGGGCGAGTGCGAGTTAAGATATATCATACAATAACGGTAAGGTGCGCGCTTACGCACCCTACATATAGAAGTTGTGCCTCCCAGACTGCCAAACTTAACGCTTCCCAGCTTTAATAGCAGAATTTGCTATTAAAATTAAATCAGATTCTCGTCCGTTCTTAATGACGACGGTATACATAAAACCCTGAGTTTTCCACTGAAGAGTTGCTGTGCAGTAAGCCCCACAACCGTTATGAAAAACTCCTTTCACTCCGCCCGCAAGTTTGACATTTTTTAACGTCTTAGTTACCCCTTCTAGTTTTGTAGTAAACTCCCCGCCTTTTTGACCTAGAATTGACCCAAAAGTGCAAACAGTCGTACCGCCGCAATCTGGTTTATACTCGATTGAAATACTATAGCTGTTTGCTTGTGCTGTAGTTGGATAGTACATTTTTCCCGAAAGCGGAATCCTGCTGGGAATAAAAATAGGCACTTGCGTTTTGCCTTTTAACTTTCGCAAAATTTCATTTACCGGAAACGCAGCGCCTCCTTGAGCAATTTGTGTTGTTCCCGATTGTCGCAGCGACAATGGCGAAGATCCAAAAACAACCGAGGGAGGTACTAAAGCAGTCAATACACAAGCAGAAGTAGCCAAAAGTAATAATTTCTTCTTCACGGTCTTTTTCCTTAATATTCCAAGAGTTTAGTTGGGCGGCAAACCGCATTCACGTATGTACAACCATAATTCAAAATACCAAATTAACACTCGCTTTTCCGGGAAAAATGTTTTTTGACTATCTTGACAAGGTTGCCAGAATATGAAGTCATATATAATATAGAGAAGGCGAGCAATTTAGGAGTCTATCGTGGAACTGCAAGAGTATTTGCGCCAGTACGGATTGGAAACTTTGTCCGAAACTTATCATATCAAAGTTACCCGCCACCGCCAATATCCCGATTTAGTCTGTCTGAAATACTCGCAGATAGAATCTCCATTGGGCGAAAAGATAGTCCAGCAGTGCCGAGGCATTATTTTAGATTCATCTCAAGATTGGCAGATAGTTTCTTATCCCTACGACAAATTTTTTAATTACGGAGAAATTCACGCCGCTGCAATTGATTGGAGTCATGCCAAAGTTTATGAAAAACTAGACGGTTCTCTGACTGTACTGTATTTTTACAAGGGAGAATGGAGAGTGCAATCTAGCGGCACTCCCGACGCGGCCGGTGAAGTTAATGGTTTTGGGTTCACCTTTGCCGAACTTTTTTGGAAAGTTTGGCAAGAATTGGGATATCAATTGCCACAAGAAACAGACCAGTGTTTTATCTTTGAGTTGATGACGCCTTACAATAGAATAGTTGTCCAGCAACAAAACAATCAAATCGTGCTGCACGGGGTTCGCAACACTCAAACGCTGCTAGAAACCGCTCCGAGTATTTGGGCCAATAAATACGGCTGGGAATTGGTAGCATCCTATCCTTTAACTAGCTGGAAAGAAGTTGTCGAAGCGGCTCAACATTTAGATCCGATGAATTCGGAAGGGTATATTATCTGCGATGCTAACTTCAACAGAGTTAAAGTAAAGTCTCCGCAATATGTGGCGATTTCCCATCTGCGCGAAGGGTTTTCTACTCGCAGGATGATCGAGATTGTTTTAACTAATGAAGGAGAAGAGTTTTTAGCTTATTTTCCTGAGTGGAGTAAGTTGTATCAACAAGTTAAGGAGAAATATCAATCTTTGGTTGAAGAAATCGAGGAAGCTTACCGACAGCACGAACATATCGAAGTTCAGAAAGATTTTGCATTAGCTGTGAAACATTTGCCGTATTCCGGGATTTTGTTTTCTTTGCGGGCCCGAAGAGTTGCGGGAGTGAAAGAAGCTCTCCGCGATGTTACTATTCATAAAATAGAAGAGTTGCTGGGTTTAGATTACATCCATCTAGGTTTGTGAAGAAGAAGGCACGACACGGATTTTGACACGGATACACGGATTAATTATCGAGCGTGAGGCAAATGTTTAAGAAAGAGGGAAGAGGGAAGTTCGGCAACGAGCAATGTACGGGATGTAACGGATCTGACGGATGGAATGAAGAGGTAAGTATTTAAACAATGCCCAATGCCCAATGCCCAATGCCCAATGCCCAATTACCAATTACCAATTACCAATTGCCATGAAAAGAGTTATTGTACTTGTCGGTTTACCTGCTTCGGGAAAATCTCAATTTGCTAGGGAATTGCTGCTGTCGGAACCTGCCAAGTGGGTGCGTAGCAATAAAGATTTGCTCAGAGAAATGGCTCACGCTTCTCATTGGTCGCCGGCAAATGAAAAGTTTATTGTGCAGTTGAGAGATACGATTATTTTGATGGCTTTGGAAAGCGGCAAGCACGTCATTGTTGATGATACTAATTTTGGGCCTCACATCGAGCATATCAAGGAGTTGGTTAAAGGTAAAGCTGTTGTCGAAGTTAATGATTCTTTCCTACAAGTTCCGGTTGAGGAATGTATTAAACGGGATTTGAAAAGACTTAATTCGGTGGGCAAAGATGTGATAATGAAGATGTACAATAAGTACGTGCGGGTTCCCGTTGTGCCGCCGGAATATAACCCGGATTTGCCGGATGCAATTATTGTTGATATGGACGGCACATTAGCGCTTCTCAATGGCAGAAATCCTTTTGATGCTTCTACGTGCGATCGCGATTTACCCAATCCGCCAGTTTTAGATACCGTTCGCAAGTGGCAAACCAGCGCCCATATTATTGTAGTGTCGGGCCGCACAGATGATTGTCAGCCTCAAACTGAAAAATGGTTGCAGCAGTATGAGGTCAATTATGCCGCTCTTTATATGCGGAAAACCGGAGATATGAGGAAGGATGCGATTATGAAGGAAGAATTTTATCGGCGGCATATTGCAGGGAAATATAATGTTAAGTTTGTGTTGGACGATCGCCAGCAAGTTGTTGATATGTGGAGAGGCTTAGGATTGACGGTATTCCAAGTAGATGAAGGGGATTTCTAAGGCAGGGTTTGTTTGCGCGGGCGATCTCCCAACTCCTAATGCTACACTCAAAGTAACATTGACAAAAATTTTGTTATGATATCCATTCCCCAACCACCCCAAAAAATGACCGTTGAGGAATATCTCGAATGGGAAGCTCAACAAGAGATTCGCTACGAATATGTCAACGGCGAAGTTTTTGCCAGAATGGGCAGTACAATTCCCCATAACGATATTGCACTTAACTTTTACAGGAACTTGCGCCCGCATCTGCGTTCCAGAGGCTGTCGGATGAACGTGTCAGATGTGAAATTGCAAGTCAGTTTTCAAAGCCGTTACTACTACCCTGATGTGATAGTCAGTTGCGATCCAGAAGACATTAATTCGCGCAATTTCATTCAGAATCCTAAAATCATTGTGGAAGTTCTTTCTCCCAGTACAAGTGCTAAAGATCGGGATGAAAAATTCACTTGTTATCTGAAAATTCCGACTTTGCAAGAGTATATCTTGATTGATTCACAAAAGATTTTTGTTGAGCGTTACTGTCGGGGAGAGGGGAGAATGTGGCTGTACTATTCTTACACTGCTGGGGAGATTATCACTTTATCAAGCATTGAGTTTGATTTGCCGATCGCACTTTTGTATGAAGGTGTTGGATTTGAAACAGAAACAGAAACGTAAAGGGGAATATTGAAACCGCAATCTCTGTAGGGGCGGGTTCACCGAAATCTTTAACACAAATCAAACAATCTGATAAACCCGCCCTCCAACGCCCTATTTTACATCAACATTTGATTCAATAAATTAATGGTAAATTTGTATTTTCTATCGGGTGGGGGCGGGTTTAGGAGATTATTAATTTTTTCCATAGATGGTTGGTGAACCCGCCCCTACGGTTCAATTGTACCTGGTGTTGATTCAATACAGTTCAAACTATCGCGTCCAAGCCAGCCAGCGGTTAAACAAATTTTTCACAAACGGCGTCAAACGAGTGCGATTGTAAGCATCCCCGGCTTTGCGAATTGCATCAGCTTGTGTTGGATACGGGTGAATTGTGCTAGCAATCTTTCCCAAACCAATATTGTTAACCATTGCCAAAGTAATCTCGCTGATCATATCCCCAGCGTGGCGCGCTACAATAGTTGCACCTAATATTTTATCGCTGCCTTTCTTGACGTGAATTTTCACAAATCCTTCCTCTTCGCCGTCAATAATTGCCCGATCGACTTGACTGAAAGGAATTAAAAATGTATCGATATCAATGTTTTTTTCCTTAGCCTCGTGTTCCCCAATTCCGACGCGCGCAATTTCCGGGTTTGTGTAAGTACACCAAGGTATCGTCAAAGCGCTGAGCTTTTTGCGCCCGAAAAATAGAGTGTTTTGAATCACCATCCTCGCGGCAAAATCAGCAGCGTGAGTAAATTTATGTTTCATGCAAATATCGCCTGCGGCATAAATGCGGGGATTAGTAGTTTGCAAGTTGTCGTTGACAAATACGCCAGTTTGTGTATCGTATTCGACACCGATCGCCTCCAGATTCAATCCTTCCACATTGGGCGATCGCCCTGTACTCACAATAATTTCATCTACTGTTACCCATGCTTCCTTACCTTGACATTTATAATAAATTACTTTGCCTGCATTTGTTTTTTCAACGCGATCGATTGTGGATTCTAGTATTAGTTGAATTTCTTCGCGTAGAAAAGCCTGCTGCACAATTTTAGCAGCATCCGCATCTTCCTTATCTAAAATCTGAGCATTTTTGTGCAGCAATACGACTTCCGAGCCCAGCCGCCGAAAGGCTTGAGCCAATTCGCAGCCGATCGGCCCTGCGCCAATTACTGCCAAACGCTGAGGTCTTTCTGTGAGGTTAAAGACAGTTTCATTTGTCAAATATCCAGCTTCTTGTAAGCCGGGAATTTGTGGTTGTAGCGCCCTTGCACCTGTGGCAATTACTGCTTTTTTAAAGCGGAGAGTTTGACCTGCAACTTCTATGGTAGAATTGCTAGTAAAACGACCCGAACCTAAAAAAACATCGACTCCTAATTTGTGCTGGTAGCGTTCAACAGAATCAACATCGCTGATTCCCGCCCTGATGCGGCGCAGCCGTTCCATCACAGCGGCAAAATCCACTTCTGCACCGTTAGAAACATTAACACCAAATTTATTTGCTTCCCAGATATCGCCAACAGTGCGAGACGAGCGAATTAAAGCTTTGGACGGCACACAACCGACATTCAAACAGTCGCCCCCCATCAAATGTTTTTCAATCAAAGCAACTTTCGCGCCCAAACCTGCGGCACCGGCAGCAACAATTAATCCGGCGGGCCCCGCGCCAATTACTACTAAATTATAACTGCTAGCCGGCTGCGGATTTACCCAATCTGGCGGATGCAAATAGGAGACTAATTTCTGGTTGTGCTCGTCCATCGGGGGGACAGTTACGCGATCGACTTTTGACTGCGACATTGGCAAATTATCCTAATTAAATACTTTCTTCCAAAGCTTTGCTGGCTATGCGAGTGATAAATACAGTAACAGCGACAGTAGCAAGAAAGCTGATAATATTAATCAACCCTTTTACTGCGGAATCTTGAGGACTTGCATACACAGTTGCCGTGCCTATCGCAGCAACCTCTCCCACCAAAGAACCCGAGTAAACGTACATAATTGTACCCGGTATCATGCCAAAGGAACCCAGCACGTAATGTTTCAAAGAAACTTGAGTGATTCCCAGAGCATAATTCAATAAATTGAAAGGAAATAAAGGACAAAGACGAGTCAAAAAAACTATTTTTAATCCTTGTTGGGAAACTGCGCGATCGAGAGCTTTAAACTTGGGGTGAGATTCCATATATTTTACCACGCGATCGCGGCACAAATAGCGCCCGATCGCAAAAGCAAATACAGCACCTAAAGTGGACGCCGCAAAGACGTAAACCGAACCCCACCACAAACCAAAAATCGCCCCCCCTCCCAGCGTCAGTACCGAACCCGGTACAAACAGCACAGTAGCCAAGTTATAAGTAGCTACAAAAGCCACTGGCCCCCACCACCCTAAATCCTCGATCCGCATTAACAGAGTTCTCAAAACATCTTGAACGTAGGCGGATCTAGTTGCTACAATTAAGAGAGCGAGCAAAAGTGCGATCGAAAAAAACAACACTATGCGTTTAAATTTTACCCTAGCATAATCTTGGATTCGTGCTTTTGTCATGATTAACCCGCAAATATTTATCAGCATTATACTGCAAACTTAAATTATTACTGTAAACTACCCTAAAAGCGATCGTCATGACACCAAAAGCCCAACTTCCAATCCCCGAACATTTTGACCACGAAAAATTAGGCGAAGTCTGGCGAGTACCCTACCAAGAACGCGCCGCCCAAGCGAAAGATTGGGCAAAGCAGCACAACATCCAACCAGCAACCAGCGACAAAAACCGCATTTGTTTGATGATAATCGATGCCCAAAATACCTTTTGTCTGCCCGAATTTGAATTATTTGTGGGCGGGCGTTCCGGTAGCGGTGCTGTCGATGACAACCTGCGGCTGTGCGAATTTATTTACCGTAATTTAAACGCAATTACAACCATTGCGCCGACAATGGACACCCACACCGCCATGCAAATTTTTCATCCAATCTTTTGGATAAACGAAGCTGGCGAACACCCCCTACCCGCCGCAAGTTCTATTACACTCGAAGATGTCCAAAAAGGCATTTGGAAAGTCAATCCAGCCGTCGCCGATAGCATCAGCGGGGGCAATTTTTCAGCACTGGAAAAACAGGCTTGCCACTACGTCAAAAAACTCAGCGCGGATGGGAAATATCCCCTGACAATTTGGCCCTATCACTCGATGCTGGGTGGCATCGGACACGCGCTGGTTTCTGCGGTGGAAGAAGCAATATTTTTTCATACTATAGCCCGCAACAGCCAAGCACTTTTTGAAATCAAAGGCGGGAATCCACTGACTGAAAACTATTCGGTTTTGCGGCCGGAAGTGTTAGATGGATTCGACGGCAATCCGATTGCGGAAAAAAATGCTAAGTTTATTGATAAATTGCTCGATTTTGATGCGGTAATTATTGCCGGACAAGCCAAAAGTCACTGCGTTGCTTGGACAATTGATGATTTGCTGACTGAAATTTTGGCGCGAGATCCGAATTTGGCAAAGAAGGTTTATTTGCTGGAAGATTGCACTTCGCCTGTGGTTGTTCCGGGTGTTGTTGATTTCACGGAACAAGCAGATGCAGCTTATCAAAGATTTGCGGCGGCGGGAATGAATGTGGTTAAATCTACTGAGTTAATTCTGGGCGATTAAAGACGAGTGTTTTCTATTGGGTTTTTCAGTGCAAAAAAAGTCTACATGATTAACCAGATGCGGTAATTTTTGTTTGCTTGGCCCTCGGCTGCGATCGCATTTAACTGATTACTTATGATATCATATAGCAATCCTAAATCATTTGTGAATTTCTTACTCCCTCCCCTTACAAAGGGGAGGGTTGGGGCAGGGTAAAAAATTTACGACCCGGCAAGGATTGCAATATTCGGTAAATCACTTACTAGAGAAGTGTAATCAAGGAGTTTCCCGATGGCTGAAAGCGAAATTTATAGTGTTGTTCTGTTTCGGGATGCGAGTGTGCGAGCAATTTCAAAACTCTCGGTAGCCATCGCCACGACTCTTCTGAGTACAGTTGTAACTGCAACCCAAGCCTACGCAGTTCCCGTCACCTACGATTTCACCATCACTGTTACCAAAGGCGGGTTAGCGGGCAATTCATTCAACGGTTCTTTCAGCTACGATGATGCCAAATTGAAGGGAAAAGGAGTGGAAGAATTGGGAATTACTGACGGATTAACGACCTGCCTAAATTACCTTGGACGCACTTATCGCGAAACTGATGATACCAGTTATCCTAACTTTCCCACACTCAGATTTGAGGATGGCAAGATCACACAACTAGACTTCTGGATTCAGCCGAATCAGCGAGTTAATTGGTGGAATTTACCTGGATGGGAAGTCAAGCTGTCTGAGCCTAAAATGAGCGATTCAACTGTTCCCAATTGTCAAAAACGGTGAGGCGTGGGTAAGGTGCGATCGACCGTAAAAATATAGGAGGAATTAGATGCAACTGCCTACGCTTACGGTAATTTCATGCAGCCACGCTACCAATGTGCGATCGTCGATCATCTGCTGGGGCGATCGAATCTTTACGATCGCTAGGAACGAATGATATCATGTGCGATCGAGCGATTAAAAGGGCGGGTTTTTGAGATTGTCAATTATTGGCAGATATTTTCCGTGAACCCGCCCCTACCGTATTATGGGTAATAGACCGGAAATAATATGACTCAAAGATTGTTTGAAAAAAACCGCATGATTCCTCTTCTCTGTCGGTCAATAGTGCCTCTGCGGTTGACGATTTTCAATAACTATTTCCCATCCAATCTGGGGACTTCTTGCAAAAAGCTGCCGCTCAACATTAACTCAGTCATCCGGTCTAAGTTGCCGCTGACTTGCAATTTTTTATCTGTTTGAAAGCGCTCGATATCTGCTTTTAAATTGCCGCTATTATATCCTAATTTACTCAAATAGTCAATAGCTTGTTTGTCACTTAACAAGATATCCGCCGAACGAAAAATCGGCACGTATTCCTCCCGCCAAACCTGGGCAAAAGTTGCTCTATCTAAATAGAAAATCCGGCCCCGCGCCGGGTCTCCAATGGCAGCTACACTGTCATTCATTCCCAGCAAAGCCACCGCGTGGGGTAGCTTCCGAGGGCCGTCAAACAGCCAAACTGCTAGGACTCCGGGGCGATTAATTTGCTGAATTTGCTCCCAAGTTGGCGTTAGTTCGATCGCATTTACGCCCAAAGCTCTTGCTGCTATTATTAACTGTGGCATCGAAGTTCCCAAGCGACTCGTGCCGGCAAAACGCGCTACATTCGATTCCGTCGCATCGATTCCCCAACGCCTTAACACTGTTGCTAGGGCGGCGGGGGCGCAACTGCTGTTAGATGTTTGTCGAAATACACCGTTGGGCTGCAAATTATCTATTAAATCATCGTAAATTGGCGCCATAAAATAGTTTTCAGCGCCTGTAAATCCTCCCAATCCCAAGCAACCAATTAAGATTACTGCGATTACTTGCGATCGCGCTGTCAACCAACTTATACTAAAGCCAATACCGCAGACTCCCATCAGCATCACTCTGAGCAAAGTCCAAGTAACTCGCATCCCGTGAAAGCGCCACTCGATCGGCAAAGCAGGCATTTGAGGCATATTTAAAGCCAGTAGCAGCAAGGCAATATAAAAACCCAAAAACAGCAGGGCGATCGAGTTTCTGCCCTTGAACAAATCATTAGCCGTCACTCCCGATCGAACTAACACCCGCCCGAACCGCATTCCCCAGACAAACAGCACCGAACCCAGCACCAGCGTCACTACTATTTCCATGACCTTAAAATTTTGTTGCTTAACGCTAGTTGTAACATTTATGCGATCGACTTGAACCCCAATCAATAGTGCGAGAGAGGAAGAGTGGGAGAGAGGAAGAGTGGGGGAGAGAATTTGACCACGAATTTCAAAGGTGGTACCCGCCACGTGATTTATCCGTGGAATCAATCCAAAATCGAAAATCACTTATTGCCCCCGCATTTATCCGTGGGCTCAATCGAAAATCGAAAATCTAAAATCTAAAATCGATTGACGATGTTTGGGTTTGGTTCCTGAATTTCTCGCTACAATCGAATAAACAGGATTTATCCAAAATCGAAGCAGGTAAAACAACCCTTAATTCTCAAGGCTTTGACCTGCATAGCTTGCTCGATATTAAGTTTTTTCAGGTTTTTCTTGATGAGTCTGAGTCAATGGTTGAGAATGAGATAATTCCGCTACCTAACCCAACAGGAGACATTGCCATGTTTGCCAACTTAAAGCTGAGAAACGGGATGCGACTAGGATATGCACTTCCCATTGCTTTGAAGGGGATTAATGTGTGGGTTTTTTAAAGATAGGAAAAATTTAAGATGATTAACTTCAAAGCCACCAAATTAAGAGAGCGTATTCTGTGGGGATATTCCCTACCTATTTTGCTTTCAGTTGGAGCAGCTACTTTGGTTTTCTTTAATGCTAAAGAAGTCGAAGAAAAAGCAAAAGTGCTAAATAATTCTCATGCTGTTGTTATAGATTTGAAAGAGCAACAGCTAGGATTTGCAGGTATGCAAAAAGCGGCTCGTGGGTATTTTTTGGCCAAAGATAGTGCTTTCTTAACTGAATACAATGAAGAGGCAAACAGCTTTGACAAATCCTATCAGGATTTACTTAATCGGGCACAAAACCCGCAACAGCGCCAGCGGCTAGAGGAAATGAAGGTCTTAAAAAATCAGATAGACCAAGGCTATAAACAAGCCTTTTCTTTGGTTGATCAAGGTAAGCAAGACGAGGGACTTAACTTATGGAAGACACAAATTGTACCAAAGCTTCGTCAGGTTGATGCTATAGCTAAGGAGTTTCAAAGCACCGAGGAAGGGATTTTAATTGAGCAAGAAAAAGAGCAAATTAAAGCTTTGCAGTTCCTGACTACAGTGGTGATTTTAAGCACTGCTGTAGCTGCACTTACGGCAATTGCGATCGCTCTGGGGATTGCTTCAGGCATTGCAAAGAGCATGAATCAGTCAGTCAATATGATTGTTAGTTCTTCCACAGAAATTGCGGCCACAGTAGAACAGCAGGAACGCACAGCCGCACAGCAATCGAGCTCTGTAAATCAAACGACAATCACAATGGATGAGTTGGGCGCGGCTTCCCAACAATCAGCCCAGCAAGCCCAAGCTGGTGCGGAATCTGCACGGCTTGCTTTAAAGAGCACTGAAAGGGGAACCCTAGCAGTGGAGCAAACCCTGGAATCGATGAGAATATTGAAAGAAAATGTCGGGGCAATGGCGGCACAAATTCTGCAATTGAGCGAACAAACCCATCAGATTGGCAATATCTCTACGGATGTCACAGATTTAGCAAATCAAACAAATATGCTGGCACTGAATGCCTCAGTAGAAGCAGTGCGGGCGGGCGAAAACGCCAAAGGTTTTACTGTCATAGCCACAGAAATCCGCAAACTAGCAGATAAAAGTAAGAAATCAGCCGAGAAGATTAACCGCCTTGTCTATGATATCAAGAATGCGATAAATTCCACCGTAACGGTGACAAAGGAAGGTACTAAAACAGTAGAAGAAGGAACAAAAATTAGTCAAGAAACAGCAGCAGCTTTCTCGGAAGTAGCAAATGCGGTTAACAATGTGGTATTGAACAATCAACAAATTTCTCTAACGGCTCAACAACAAGCAGTTGCTATTAAACAAGTAGTGGATACTATGAACAGCCTCAACCTATCTGCCCAAGAAACCGCTAGTGGTATTACTCAAACCAAAGTAGGCACTCAACAATTGAACGATGCAGCCCAAAATCTCAATTCAATTGTCTAAAGGGTGCTCAGTGTTTTGGGCGAGCAGATTAGCCATTGATAGCATTGAGTCCATCGATTTTAGATTTTAGATTTTAGATTTTAGATTCAAGCATTGACCCCACGGATAAATTCGGGGGCCTGTTTATCGGATACAGGTTTTTTATTTCTTGGTCCTGAGTCTGCTTTCGGAATGAATCCGGGGGCTTGTATCCTGGATGCTTTCGGTCATGAATATATCTGGCAGCCCTCCCAGCTTGTCAAACCTGCGGCATCCAAGTCAAAACGATCGCACGCGAGTGCATCGCCAAAGCCAGGGCGATCGAATTTCTGCCCTTAAACAAATCCTTCGCAGTAACTCCAGATCGAACTAACACCCGCCTGAACCGCATTCCCCAGACCCACAGTACCGAACCCAGCACCAGCGTCACTACTATTTCGATGAACTCAAAATTGTGTTGCTTAACGCTAGTTGTAACATTTATGCGATCGACTTGAACCCCAATCAATAGTGAGAGAGAGGAACACTGGGAAAGAGAAACTGTGGGGGAGAGAATTTGACCACCAATTTCAAAGGTGGTACCCGCCACGTGATTTATCCGTGGAATCAATCCAAAATCGAAAATCACTTATTGCCCCCGCATTTATCTCGCGCAAGTCAATCGAAAATCTAAAATCTAAAATCTAAAATCGATTGACGATTTTTGGGTTTGGTTCCTGAATTTCCAGCTACAATCGAATAAACAGGATTTATGCAAAATCAAAGCAGGCAAAACAACCCTTAATCCTAAAGACTTTGACCTGCATCGCTTGCTCGACATTAAGTTTTGCCAGATTTTTATTGATGAGTCTGAGTCAATGGTTGAGTTAGTAAAGCACGGAAAGCAAAAAAAAGCGCTGGAAGTTTTTTCACGAAAAAAGCGGCATTAATTATGAATTAGTATTACGGATTAAATAACTACTTGGGTGAAAAACATCAGGAAATTATTGACGCTGCAACTTCCCCCCACAAAAGTCAACAACGAATCAAGGAGTAGAAAGTGCAATGTGGCACAATATTATTCGGCTTAGTAAAGTAGTTCCCTTGGGCTTCGGCTCAATTTTTTTCTTAATGATTAGCATCGGATTTGCCACTAAATTGAGTATGGATAAGTTAGCCGAAGCTATTGAGTGGCAAACGCACACTTATGTAGTCCAGACAAATTTGCAAGCCCTAGAAAAAGATTTAGTGGATGCTGAAACAGGACAGCGGGGGTTTATCTTCGCTGGCAAGGAGGAATTTTTAGAACCTTATAAAAATGGTCAAATAGCCTTTTATAAAACACTAAATGAGACAAAAGAGTTAATAAAAGATAACCCAGAACAAGTGAAAAAATTGGAGAAAGTAGAAAATTTGGGTCAGCAAAAACTAGATGAATTAGCGGAAACTATATCCCTGAAAAGGGCGGGTAAAGAACCAGAGCTAAGAGCCTTGGTGATTTCAGGGAAAGGCAAGATATTAATGGATGAAATTAGGGAGAAGCTGGCAGAAATGCTTACGGTAGAAGATGCTTTACTGGTTCAACGAACAAAATTAGCAAAACAGTCGGAGCAATTAGCGACGATTGTTTCTATAGGAGGTACGGTTGTTGCTGTAGTATTGGGTTCATTTATTGTATTATTTATTTTTGATAAAATTATCCGACCAATCAATCAGGTAGCAAATACGATCGCCAGTTCTTCCACAGAAATTGCGGCCACAGTAGAACAGCAGGAACGCACAGCCGCACAGCAATCGAGCTCTGTAAATCAAACGACAATCACAATGGATGAGTTGGGCGCGGCTTCCCAACAATCAGCCCAGCAAGCCCAAGCTGGTGCGGAATCTGCACGGCTTGCTTTAAAGAGCACTGAAAGGGGAACCCTAGCAGTGGAGCAAACCCTGGAATCGATGACAATATTGAAAGAAAATGTCGGGGCGATAGCGGCACAAATTCTGCAATTGAGCCAACAAACCCATCAGATTGGCAATATCTCTACTGATGTCACAGATTTAGCCAATCAAACAAATATGCTGGCACTGAATGCCTCAGTAGAAGCAGTGCGGGCGGGCGAAAATGCCAAAGGTTTTACCGTCATAGCCACAGAAATCCGCAAACTAGCAGATAAAAGTAAGAAATCTGCCGAGAAGATTAACCGCCTTGTCTATGATATCAAGAATGCGATAAATTCCACCGTAACGGTGACAAAGGAAGGTAATAAAACAGTAGAAGAAGGAACAAAAATTAGTCAAGAAACAGCAGCAGCTTTCTCGGAAGTAGCAAATGCGGTTAACAATGTGGTATTGAACAATCAACAAATTTCTCTAACGGCTCAACAACAAGCAGTTGCGATTAAACAAGTAGTGGATACTATGAACAGCCTCAACCTATCTGCCAAAGAAACCGCTAGTGGTATTACTCAAACCAAAGTAGGCACTCAACAATTGAACGATGCAGCCCAAAATCTCAATTCAATTGTCTAAAGGGTGCTTAGTCTTTTGGGCGAGCAGATTAGCAATTGATAGCATTGAGTGATGAATTGAGCTGGCAGCCCTCCCAGCTTGTCAAACCTGCGGCATCCAAGTCAATCGATTTTAGATTTTAGATTTTAGATTTTAGATTGGGCATGACTGATGACTATCTGGGTTTGCTGCTTGCCTACAGTTGCATTCTTTTTTTAAACTGGTATCAAAAGGAGCTCCGGCCCATCGCTACAGCCAGGGCGATCGAATTGCCTGGTAACACAGATCCGGACTCTGCCTCCAATTTTCCTGCTAGAAAAGCGATGATCGGGCTCTGGACATCGGTTCCTTGGCTCTTCCAGGGAACCAGTTATTTATGGTTTATTAGCAAGGGGGCGATCGCGTAAATAAACCCAAAATAAGATCACCATAGATAAAACGCAAGAAGCTTTCCAAACAAATAACCACCAAGGACTCCACCACGCGCCGGTTTGTACTTCGACAATATCTGAGCCACCAAACAACAAAAAAATTAGGCTAGTAATCAGGCGATTAATTCTGGTTCTTCCTGATGTTTTTCCGGCATTAATAGCGAAACCAATCGCAAACAAAAACCAGAGTAATGCTTCAAGATAATTGCCATATACATAGATTTCCTCTAATAATTTAGCTTGTGCTTCAGCTTGTTCTAAAGAAGCGGGATTTAACATGATTTGCCATGAATAAGCACCACCTATGCCGAGAAAAATAAATATAATTGTTAGTCTTATTGCTGCACCTTTTGTCAAATTCATAAATTAATTTTTAGGGTGGGTTAGGTGGTAACTATATGGGCAAAAAAAAGTTAATTCCCGTCTTATACCAATTTAATGTGAAGCAGACTAGCAATTGATAGCATTGAATCATCAATTGCGATCGCAGCCGTCCAAGCGTGTCAAACCCCGGCATCCAAGTCAAAAGGAACTCCGGTGATCGTATCGCTACCGCTTGGGCGATCGAATTTCTGCCCTTAAACAAATGCTCTTCTGTAACGGACGATCGAACTAACACCCGCCCGAACCGCATTTCCTAGACCAACAGCACTGAACCCAGCACCAGCGTCACTACTATTTCCATAAGTTCAGAATACGATCGCTTAACTCGGTTGTAACTCATATGTTGCACCATTCTCAATAAGCTTTTTAGGAACAGGCTTTCCGGCCTGTTCCACAAGAAAATTCACTCTTTGTGGAACAGGCCGGAAAGCCTGTTCTTGAGAATGGTGCAATATCTCAGTTTTAACACGCTTTGCGATCGATACCTCCTGACTCCTGCTCAATAATGAATCCGTGTATCCGTGACTTCCCTGTCGTGCCTTTCTTCAACCACACCTAAAACTTGCCAAATGTCAAGGGATTCCATCGACTTTTCCCCACCTTAGCCACCAAGTCCCAAACAAGATGTACCGCCGGAAAAAATCCCCCAAATTTTTTGCCACAAACGGCCACATCGGTTGTAATATAGATGTAAGTCACAGCCCGTTAAAGTAATCAACCAACAATTAAGCCGCTCAATATATTCACGCTCCAACGAGCGATCAGTTGTATTGAGCGCGCCGCGCCTATTAAGGAGCGCTAAAAGCTCGTCACACACCCCAAATATTCAGCAAGAATCATGCCATCAAGAGCCGCCAACGATGTAGACGTAGCAGAGCAATATTGGCACTACCTAGAAGTATCCAAGCTTGCAACTATCTTAGAAACCAACCTGGAAAGCGGTTTAGAACCGACAGAAGCCAACCATCGCCAACAGAAATTCGGGCCCAACGAACTAACTGTTAAAGCAGGGAAACCAGCCTGGTTAAAATTTATACTGCAATTTAACCAACCCCTCCTGATCATCTTGCTGAGTGCAGGTTTAATCAAAGCAGTGATCGGAGAATGGCTAAACGCTAGCGTAATTTGGGGCGTAACCACCACCAACGCTACTATTAGTTTCATCCAAGAAGCTGGAGCCGAGAAAAAAATTGAAGCCCTAGCCCAAGCTGTCACCACAGAAGCCACAGTTATTCGGGGCGGCAAAAAATTAAGAATTCCCTCCAAAGAACTCGTAGTCGGGGACTTAGTAACCCTGACTTCCGGCGACAAAGTACCGGCAGACTTGCGCTTAGTGAAAGTCCGCGACTTGCAAATCGACGAATCGGGACTCACCGGGGAATCTGTTGCTGTCGAAAAAGAATTAGGACAATCTGGAGACTTGGTTCTGCCACAAGAAACGCCACTAGCAGAACGGGATAACATGGCCTATGCCGGCAGTTTTGTCACTTTTGGCCAAGCTAGCGGCATCGTAATTGCGATCGCCAATAAAACCGAAACCGGCAAAATCTCCCAACTATTAGATCGGCACATCGATCTCACCACCCCCTTAACCCGCAAATTCAACCAATTCAGTCAAAACTGGCTGTTATTCGTGTTGGGAATGGCAACCTTGACCTTCGCAGTCAGATTGGGCAGACCTGTCCCAGAGGGGGTTTCAGCCTTTAAAGAAGCAGTCGAACCCGCAGTCGCCCTGATTGTCGGCGCAATTCCCGAAGGCTTACCCGCCGTCATCACCGTCACCCTAGCCGTAGGCGTTTCCCGGATGGCAAATCGCCACGCGATCGTCCGCAAATTGCCCGCAGTGGAAACCCTCGGCGGCGCTACCGTCATCTGTTCCGACAAAACCGGAACTTTGACGGAAAACGAAATGACGGTGCAAGAAATCTATTCTGGCGGCGAATCCTACTCGGTTACGGGTACGGGATACAGCCCCGAAGGTGAAATTCAACTCAACCAACTGCCAATTACTGTCAGCCAAACTCCAACTTTGCAAGAATGTTTGCAAGCTGGACTCCTTTGCAACGACTCTCAGTTGGAATTCAAAGACGATAATTGGATAGTCGTCGGAGATCCGACAGAGGGAGCGTTAATTGCTGCAGGCAAAAAAGCTGATTTGAGCCAGCAAATTTTGTCCAAGTCAATGCAGCGGCTGGATTCAATTCCCTTTGAATCTCAGTTTCAATACATGGCGACGCTGCACCGAACTCCCACTGGCAAAATTTTGTACGTCAAAGGTTCAGTAGAATCAATTCTCGGCCGCTGCGGTTCCAGTCTCGACACTCAAGGAAATCCGGTAGAAGTCGATCGCGAACAAATCCACCACCAAGTCGATGAAATGGCAAAGCAAGGCTTGCGCGTCTTGGCTTTAGCGAAAAAGCCAGTACCGCAAAGCCAAAATTCCGTCGATCACTCGGATTTGGAGTCAGGGCTGGTTTTCTTGGGACTGCAAGGCATGATTGACCCGCCGCGGGCAGAAGCGATCGCAGCCGTCCAAGCTTGTCAAACCGCCGGCATCCAAGTCAAAATGATTACCGGCGACCACATCGCTACAGCCAAGGCGATCGCCCGCCGCATGGGATTCCGCAAAACTAAACACCACAGGGAACTTGTAGCCTACACCGGTGCTCAACTCGCCGCAATGAGCAAGCAGGAACTCGGCGAAGCCGTAGAAGCCGGCTCAGTTTTTGCCCGCGTCGCCCCAGAACAAAAACTCCGCCTCGTAGAAGCTTTGCAAAATCAAGGCGAAATCGTGGCGATGACGGGAGACGGCGTTAACGACGCGCCGGCGCTGAAACAAGCGGATATCGGGATTGCGATGGGCAGCGGTACTGAGGTTTCTAAGGAAGCCGCCGACATGATTCTTACCGATGATAACTTTGCGTCGATCGAATCTGCTGTCGAAGAAGGGCGATCGGTTTACAAAAATCTGCTCAAAGCAATCAGCTTCATTCTCCCAGTCAACGGCGGAGAATCGATGACAATTTTGCTCAGCACCCTCCTCGGTCGAGAATTGCCGATTTTGTCGCTACAAATTCTCTGGCTGAATATGCTCAACTCGATCACCATGACTGTGCCTCTGGCTTTCGAGCCCAAGTCAGCGGGAGTCATGAAACAGCAGCCCCGACCGGTCAACGAACCTTTCCTCACGGGAAATCGGATCAAGCGGATCATCGCTATTTCTCTTTACAACTGGACTCTGATTTTCGGAATGTTTGAATGGGTACGCCAAGCTCCTTGGGGAACCTTGGAACTGGCCCGCACGATGGCGATTCAAGCTTTGGTAATGGGGAGAATTTTTTACCTGTTGAGTCTCAGCCAGTTGTTGCCTTCTTTGATTGCTAAATTTAGCGGTTCTAAGGAAGAAGTTAGCGGTGCTCCCGCCCTCGGTGTGGGAATTGTCCTGGCGGTGATTTTGCAGATCATCTTTGCTAATTCTCCGTTTGTCAATCGCATATTTGAGACGGCTCCGATGAATCTGGATCAGTGGTTGATTTGCTTCGGCGTAGCCCTGCCGATGATCGGTGTTGCTCTCTCCGTCAACCGCTTTGACCCGCCCAACTAAGCTGCTGTACAAAAGTGCGATCGAACTTGGAGGTACTGCCACCGATTAGTAATTTCGGGTGTTGAGAAACCGGGTTTCTGGAAGAAACCGGGTTTCTCTGTTTTACACAAAATCGAACCTAAAAGCCCACGTCATATCATCTCCGGTAAATCACTTACGATTAAGCGCCAATTTTAGGCCAATACGCTTGGGCCCGAGCCCGATCGCCCCTAGCCCCCCGCATCGTTGCGGGGGGACAAGAACTTACTCTTTCGTCCCCCAACAACCAGGGGGAGTAGGGGGTATGCGAGGGGATCACGCCCGGAATAAGCAGTTTTAACCCAAGCGTATTGAATTTTAGTCCACCAATGAAAACCAGTTAACCCTTTGACAACACCCAAAGCGTAAAATGTTAATTATTTCTGTATAATAAACTACAATTAGCTTAAAAAAAATAGACATATATTAACAAAGTAAATGTGCAGTGGCTGCGATGTTGGCAACTTATTGACAAGAGATTTGAAGGCGGCCCGATCGGCCTTCGCTACAACCCTTACCCAGCAAGTCTTGGTTTGAACCAGTTTTGATAAGCCAACCAGAGCGCCCTTCCCAACGGTTCGTTATCGATAGGGCGATCCCAAAAGATTTACTTATCAAATGAATTTAATAATTGTTTTATAATTTGTGCAAGAGTAAGGTAGAGTTAATTATCAAGCCAAGAAAACGTGCGGCTCGCAAAAAGTGAGTTCACACAACTCGGCCGCTCGAAATATCGATAATCAAAAAAGTCAAATCAGCAGGGATAGTTTAAAGAATTATGCTAGCGATAAATCTTTTGCTCCCTCCTGCCAAGGAGCGCTCAAAACAGTTCGCTAAATTCCATTAGCGAACAGAAAAAAAGCGCCTTGATAAACTTCAGTGATGTCGTTACAGAAGATTATGAATTGCAGCGAGGCTAGACTATGACAAAATTTTCAGAGCAATTTTCTCGGCGTAAATTTATCGTTACAGCAGGTGCATCTGCAGTCAGTTCAATACTGCTCAAAGGGTGTTTGGGAAATCCTCCCGAACCGGGTGCTAGTGCTGGCGGTGAGGCCGCTGCTGGTGGCGGGGCAGTGCCGGTGGCAACCTCAGCAGTTGCAGTTGCCAACGAGAGAAGAGTAGAAGGAATTGAAAGCAGTAAAATTACATTGGGATACATCCCGATCGTGGAAGCAGCACCTTTAATCATTGCCCAAGAAAAAGGCTTTTTTGCCAAATACGGCATGACTGAGGTAACAGTTGCCAAGCAAGCCAACTGGGGATCGACCAGAGATAACGTAGAAATCGGATCTGCCGGGGGCGGCATTGACGGCGGCCAGTGGCAAATGCCGATGCCTTATCAAATTAGTCAAGGCCTGATCACCAAAAACAGCACCCCAATCCCGATGTATGTTCTGGCGCAGTTGAACACTCACGGAAATGGAATTGCGATCGCGGGCAAACACCAAGGCAAAGGCCTCGGACTCAAACTAGACCAAGCAGCCCAAGACTACATCAAAGGCCTAGCGAAAGCAGGCACTCCCTTCAAAGCAGCCTACACCTTCCCCAAGGCCAACCAAGACTTGTGGATTCGCTACTGGCTTGCAGCTAACGGCATCGATCCCGATACAGATGTCAGCTTGCTGACAGTGCCGGCCGCCCAAACCGTGGCCAACATGAAAACCGGAAGCATGGACGCTTTCAGCACCGGCGACCCCTGGCCTTTGCGGATTGTCAAAGAAAACATCGGCTTCATGTCAGCGCTAACTTCCGAAATCTGGAAAGCTCACCCAGAGGAATATCTCGCAATTCGCGGCGACTGGGTAGACAAGCATCCCAAAGCCACAGAAGCCGTGATAGCAGCAATCATCGAAGCGCAACAGTGGTGCGACAAGCCAGAAAATCGCCCCGAATTAGTTGCCATTCTTTCCGGCAAAAACTTCATTGACGTAAATCCGGCTGTTTTGGCGCCGCCCTTTGAAGGCAAGTATGTCATGGGCGATGGCAAACCCGACATCAACGACTTCAAGAGCAGCCCGCTGTACTGGAAAGATAGCGTCGGCAACGTTTCTTATCCCTACGCAAGTCATGATTTGTGGTTCATTACCGAAAGCGTTCGCTGGGGTTTCTTGCCAACAAAAACCTTGGCAGACAAAAAGACACTCATCGGTAAAGTCAACCGCGCCGATATCTGGAAGAAAGCAGCCAAATTAGCCGGAGTGGCTGATGCTGATATTCCGAAAAGTACGTCTCGCGGCATTGAGAAGTTCTTTGATGGCAAAGAATTCAACCCGGATCAGCCCGAAGCTTATCTGAGTAGTTTGGCGATTAAAAAAGTGTGATGGGTAAAAGCTTCCCATAATTTAGCCTCAAAAATTTAGTCTCGAAAGAAAACACCGCAGAAACAGAGGAGATAAGCAGGATGGCTGTAAGTACAAGTCGGAGAGGTAGAGTCGCTCCGCAAGCGGCGCTGGGCGAGTTTTGGAAGAAGAATTCCGCGAATATATTGCCGCCAATCTTGGGGGTACTTGGATTTCTGTTTGTTTGGCAATTCCTGTCAAGTTCTGGAATTATTAAATTGCCGGGGCCGACAAGCGTTTGGACAGATGAACGGACGCGGATTTTGCTGCTGTATCCTTTCATGAACTCCAAAACCTACGGAGTCGGACTATTTTGGCAGACTTTAGCTAGTTTGGAACGGGTGGCAAAAGGCTATACTCTCGCCGCGGCTGTGGGAATTGGCATGGGGGTTGTGGTAGGTACAAATCCTTTTCTAAATAAGGCTTTAGATCCGCTTTTTCAGTTTTTGCGGATGGTGGCTCCTTTGGCTTGGGTGCCGATCGCCCTGGCTGCACTGCAACAAAACGAACCTGCTGCTTTGTTCGTGATTTTTATCACTTCAGTTTGGCCGATTTTGATCAACACGGCTGAAGGTGTGCGCCAAATTCCAGACGACTATAACAACGTTGCGAAAGTGCTGCAACTTACTCGGAAAGAGTATTACCTCAATATCTTGTTTCCGTCGGCACTTCCTTACATCTTCACAGGATTGAGAATTGCGATCGGTTTGGCTTGGTTGGCAATTATCGCTGCGGAAATTGTGATGTCCGGGATTACAGGTATCGGCTTCTTTATTTGGAACGCTTACCAGCAAAACTACATCAGCGAAATTTTGTTAGCTGTAGTCTACATCGGGGCTGTTGGTTTGCTGCTCGATCGCATGATGGCTTGGTTGCAGCAAAAAATTGCTCCATCTCAAGGAAAATAGTTGTGCAAGTAACTCGCTAAATAATTTTGAGTTTTGAGTTGAAAGATTTGAGTTCAAAACTCGATATTTATATTTCAGGAAACTGCAATCTACACTGGGTTACGATATCAACAACAAGCGACAGTTAAAGCTAGCTGCTAATCAAGAAAGACTAGCAGCTAGCGAAATAACAAACCTACAAAAAAGGCAAGAAAATCATGTCTATTTTGATTGAAATAGAACAACTGGAAAAAGTATTTAATTTATCAGACGGCGGCACATACGTTGCTCTCAAAGGCATCGATCTGGAAATTGAAAAAGGCGAATTTATCTCCTTAATCGGACACTCCGGCTGCGGCAAATCTACGCTGCTAAATATGGTGGCAGGTTTGGATTTGCCGACAGAAGGATTGGTGACAATTGAAGGACAAAGAATCACCCAACCAGGCCCCGATCGCATGGTAGTATTCCAAAACTATTCCCTGCTACCTTGGCGGACGGTCAGAGAAAACATTACCCTAGCCGTAGACTCGGTAATGAGTGGCTTACCCAAAGCCGAACGCCTCGAAATCATTCAAAAACACATCGACATGGTGGGCTTAACTCCCCACGCCGAAAAACAACCTGCATTGCTATCAGGGGGACAAAAACAGCGCGTGGCGATCGCCCGTGCTCTGGCCCTGCGCCCCAAACTCTTACTTCTAGACGAACCCTTCGGCGCTTTGGACGCTTTGACTCGCGGCAACTTGCAAGAAAAGTTGATGGAAATTTGCCAAGAGTACGAAATCAGCGCCCTGATGGTAACGCACGACGTGGATGAGGCGGTGTTGCTGAGCGATCGCATCGTCATGCTCACCAACGGCCCAGAATCGAAGATAGGCGGGATTCTCGAAGTAGACATCCCCCGCCCCCGCAAGCGGATGGAAGTAGTCTCACACCCCAGCTACTACGCTCTACGTAGCGAAATGATTTACTTCCTCAACCAGCAGAAGCGCGTCAAAAAACTGCGGGCGCGGAAAGTACCGGCGATCGCCCGCCACGGCCTGGAAAAAGTCAACCTCGAACTCGGCTTTATTCCGCTGGCAGCCTGTGCTCCCCTCGCTGTCGCCAAAGAAAAAGGCTTTTTTGCCAAGCACGGCCTCGATGAAGTCCACCTCGTGCGGGAAACAAGCTGGCGCGGCATCGTAGACGGCATCGCCGCAGGTTACTTAGACGCAGCCCAAATGCCCTCTGGGATGGCGATGTGGTTGAGCTTGGGGGGGCACCAAGAGCAGCCGATTCCGACGGTTACAGCCCTCACCATGAGCCGCAATGGCAACGGAATTACCCTCGCGAGGCGCTTTTACGACCAAGGGATCTACACTCTGGCAGACTTTAAAAAAATGCTCCAGAGAACGCCCGCCCAAACGCACCGTATGGGCATCGTTCACCCTTCTTCGATGCACAACCTGTTGCTGCGTTACTGGCTGGCTTCCGGCGGGATTGACCCGGATCACGATGTGTTGCTGAAAAATATCCCACCGGCTCAGATGATCGTTGACTTGCAGGGCGGCACTATTGACGGTTTCTGCGTCGGCGAACCTTGGAACTTGCGGGCATCGATGGAAGGAGTCGGCTTTACGGTGGCTACAGATTTGGAACTGTGGCCGGGGCATCCGGGAAAAATTTTGGGGGTGCGGGAAGACTGGGCAAATGCTTATCCCAACACTCACATTGCTCTAGTCAAAGCTTTGCTCGAAGCTTGCAACTATTGCGCCGATCCAAGTCGCGCCGCCGAGGTTTCGGAAATTGTCGCGGGAAGGGAGTACGTCGCTACTGATAAGAGTTACATCCAACTCGGCGACCCCAAATCTTCTGCTTGCAACCTCGATACTCCGATGCGGGAATACGCCCACCACTTGTTTTCTGGAGAGGGGGTGAATCGCCCAAGCCGCACCGAACAACTCTGGCACATGGTGCAGATGGCGCGCTGGGGCGATACTGTGTTCCCGCGCAACTGGGTGGAAATTCTGGAGCGGGTGGTGCGAGTCGGTGCGTTCAGCACGGCGGCGCGAGAGCTGGGGATGGCTGATATTACTTACACTCGCGGTTCTCTCAGCTTGTTTGACGGCTCGGTGTTTAATGCTGACGATCCGATCGGCTATCTCAACAGTCTGGCGATTAAACGCGATTTCACGATGGCGGAAGTTGTACTTGATTCCGACCGTAGAGTTGCTTAAAGTGGTTTTCAGTAGGATGCAAACAGGGTAATTGCTAATTGTTTAGTTGCTCATTGCTAATGGCTAGTTAGTAATTCCTTCTTCCCTCTTCCTTCTTCCTTCTTCCTTCTTCCTTCACCTATAACCCACTAACAAGTTCCAAAATCATGCTCAACACCACTACGAACCAAACTCAAACCAAAAAGCAAGACAAGAAAGTAAAGGATCGCCGGAAGCCTTTTTTGGTGATGGAAAATGTTCACAAATCATACCCAAATGGTTACAGAGCTTTAGAAAACGTTAACTTGACTGTAGCTGAGGGAGAGTTTATTACGCTGATCGGACACTCGGGTTGTGGCAAGTCAACGCTGTTGAATATGGTGTCGGGTTTTAGCCATCCGACTCAAGGCAGCGTCAGAATTAGCGGGCAAAAAATTGAGAAGCCGGGCCCCGATCGCATGGTGGTGTTTCAGGGTTACGCTTTGTTGCCTTGGCGGACGGTGTTTGAAAATGTTTACCTTGCGGTTAATGCTGTATTTCCTGAGAAGTCGAAGGTCGAAAAAAATGCGATCGTCAACGAGCATTTGGCGATGGTGGGATTGACTGAAGCTGCTGAGAAAAGACCGCCGCAAATTTCGGGGGGGATGAAGCAGCGGGTTTCGATCGCCCGCGCTTTGGCAATTCGCCCGAAAGTGCTGATTTTAGACGAACCTTTTGGTGCTCTGGACGCAATTACTAAGGAGGAATTGCAAGAAGAGTTGCTGAAAATCTGGAACGATCACCGCTGTACGGTGTTGATGATTACTCACGACATTGATGAAGCGCTGTTTTTGGCCGATCGACTGGTGATGATGACTAACGGCCCGTCGGCGACAATCGGTGAAGTTTTGGAGATTCCTTTCCCGCGTCCGCGCGATCGGGTTCAAATGATGGAAGATCCGGAATACTACAATTTGCGGAACTACGCCCTAGATTTCCTGTTCCGTCGCTTTGCACACGATCACGATGCCTAATCGGTTGGGAAATCAAAGTTCAAGAGGAGAATTATGAGACTTCTCGAACAAGTTTAATTCTTGTGCGGAGTAGGGGTTGGGCATCCTGCCGGCCCAAGACGAGCTTTTTTGCAGAAGTCTATTGAAAAGTTTAAGCCCCAGTGTTCCCCGATGTCAGGGGAACATCGCTGCGGGCGCAATTTTCCCGATCCGGTTGGGTAAACTGAAGCTTAATGGTGGACGAGAAGTTTTTTCGGACGTTCGGATCTTTTTCCGATATTTTACGTCTACCAGCGAAGAGACCCGATTGCCTAGCTGTCGGTAAGCTGGCATGAATAGAGCCCACCTTCGATCGAGGGTGGGCTTCTTCTTGATGTTATTAACCGTTTGTGGGCGATCGGTGGTTGGTGCATTCCACCCTTGGAACTGGCACACTGCAGGAACGTTTATCGGTGTTTCATGGATTAAGGCTGTTTTCAATATAGCGGTTTTCAGTGGAGTGAAGTACAGACGATCGGGTAGGAAAACGGCTGATCCTAAGTCCGGCGCGGGGATTTGCGACTTTTAACCATTGGTATAAGAGTGATGATTGTAGCAAGACTTTTTTTAATTTGTATTACTCAGGTTTGCACGGAAAACTCCTCTGGGTCAATATCCCAATTTACCCAGCGAATTGCTTCTTTAGCAGATCGCACATCAGGCGGCACTCGCAAAACGTGAATGTGTCCCGTACTCGGACAAGTCATTTTTAACAAATAAACTGGCTTTGCATTACCCACCCGATCAAAATCAGCGTCAAACTCGATGCTTAATAAAGTGTATTCCTGCCAACTATCTAATTCTGTCACCGCTAATTCTTGAATTATGCGATCGTAAGTAATTCCCTGAATTAACGCGCGCCGAATTTCTGCATTCTGTTCCTTCAACACCCACTTAGGATCGCGAATTAAATAACTTACAATTTTAATTGTTATTGTGGGATGGGCGTCCCGCCCGTCCCACAATCTTGTGGAAGTTATTTAATTCTCATTCCTTAGACTGCGACTGGTGCGGGTGCAGGCTACCTTACCATTCGGGTAAAATCACGCCGTGATAGGCATAAATCGAAACACCGTCGGCCAATTGTACCGCTGGTGTTCCTTCGGCGTGCAAGCGGTGGTTGCTGTCATGGCACGACCTCCTTTAACTATATTTATAGCAATTTGAATTCACCAAAGTTTGCCAGCACATTGGTAGGGTGCGTCTGACACAAAAAATTTGTTTAAATCGAAACCATAGATTTATGACGCACCATACAAGTTGATTTAACTATTATATTATCCTTGAAATCGGGCAACCGAAACCCGATCGCGCCCTGCTTCTTTCGCCCGATAAAGCGACTCATCGGCGATCGCAATTAGCTCTCCCGGCTGCGACTTCGCCTCTGGAATGCAGCAAGCTACACCCAAACTCAGCGTCACATATTCGCTGACAGCAGACTTAGCGTGAGCTATGTGCAAACCCCGCACCTGTTGTGCGATCATTTCAGCTACGCAAGTGGCACCTTCAATATCCGTATTCGGCAAAACTACTACAAATTCTTCTCCACCGTAACGCGCTACTAAATCTGCCGCTCGTTTTACCGAATGCTGGATCACCGCCGCCACTTTCCGCAAACATTCATCCCCCGCTTGGTGACCATAAGTGTCGTTGTAAAGTTTGAAATAATCAATGTCGCACATAATCAAAGACAGCGGTGCTTCCTCCCTCGCCAAACGCCGCCATTCCGTATCGAGGTATTCATTAAAAGAGTGGCGGTTTCTTACCTCAGTCAAACTGTCGTAATTTGCCAAATAATGCAAGGCTCGATTCACTGTTTCTAACTGCTGTTTCTGCTGCAGCAACTGACGGTTGAGTTCCGCCAACTGCTGTTCGGCTGAGTGCGATCGCAACAAATTTCTCACCCTTGCGAGCAATTCCCTCTCGTCAAAAGGCTTAGAGATATAATCGTCAGCACCCGCATCCAAACTTTCGATCCGAGATTCCATCCCCGCTCGCGCTGTCAAAAAGATTACCGGAGTCGATTTCAATTCTGGCGTGTTCCGAATCTCCTTGAGCAAATCCAGCCCGTTTTGTCTGGGCATAACTTGGTCGCTAACAATCAAATTTGGCTGCAAACTTTTGGCTTTTTCTAAACCTTCAACCCCGTCACTCGCCACGGCGACACGATAGTACGGACTTAATAAAGTTTGGAGGTAAGCCAGCAGAAAATTGTTGTCTTCTACTACCAGCAACAGCGGTAATTCTCGGCTGTCACTTGTTAATTGTTCCAGATGATTTTTGTCGTCAAAACTGTTAGATTCCGGTAGCAGGGCCTGGGGTGTGGTCGTCCGGACATTTCCCGAACCCCACTCTCCAGAGCCGAACCCCGTCAGTCCAGCCAATTGGGCGATCGCGATCACCAACTGATTCGCTTCCACCGGCTTCGACAAATGCCTCTGAAACCCGGCCTCCAGCGCTTCGGCCGAATCTTCTTCCTCGATGCCTCCCGTCAGCGCCACGGCCGGCAGCAGTTCCCTGTGCTCGGACATTTCCATTGCTCTGATGCGGCGGATTAAATCGCAGCCGTCGGCTCCCGATACCGTCATATCGCTCACCAACACGTCGGGCCGCGACTGTTGCAACTCGGCCATCGCTTCGCAGGCGCTACCCACCGCTGTTACCTTGGCTCCAAATGCTTCGAGGCCTGTTTTGAGAAATTGCCGGATCTCGGTGCTGCTTTCCACCACCAGGACTTGCTTTCCCGCTAGGGGTTTGGAAACCGATCCGCGTCTGCTTTCCCTTTGGGCGATCGCAGCAGTGCGATCGTCGGGTGCATTTTCCTTGGCAATCGGTAGCAGCACCCCAAAGGTCGCCCCCTGACCGAGGCCGGGACTCGAAGCCCAAACACTTCCCCCGTGCAGTTCCACTAACTGCCGCACAATTGAGAGCCCGAGTCCCAGCCGATTTTGTTCCTTGTTCTGGAAGCTGTCTGCAGGGCGGAAGTAGTCAAAGATGTACGGCAGAAATTTGGGGTCGATGCCGCAACCGCTGTCGCTGACCCGAATCAAGACGCCCGACTCAGTAGCCTCGATCCGCACTTGAACTGGGTATGGTGTCGATTCTGGGGTGAATTTGATGGCGTTGGCAAGGAGGTTCCAGACTATTTGCTGCAAGCGTTCTGCATCTGCCAAAACGTAGCTGACGGCGGGGTCGAAATGTTTTTCTACGCGGAGGTTTTTAGCATCGGCGGCGGGACGGAGGGTGTCGATCGCAGATTCTATGAGAGACGGGAGGTGAACTTGGCCGAGGTTCAGGCACACTTTCCCTCGCAGCAGCCGCGAGAGGTCGAGGAGATTGTCTATTTGCCTGTTTTGTAATTTGGCGTTGCGCTCGATGATTTCCAAAGCGCGGCTGGTGGTGGCTTCGTTTAAATTGCGCGATCGAGCTAGCTGCGCCCATCCCAAAATCGCGCTGAGGGGCGATCGCAGTTCGTGGGAGGCGATCGCCAGAAATTCGTCTTTTGCCCGGTTGGCTTCGGCTTGGGCTGCTTCAACGGCTTTGCGATCGGTGATGTCGAATCCGATCGCCAAATACTGACAGGGTTTTCCCTTACAGTCCAACAGTGGAACTACTGCTGCGTACACCCAATAATCACTTCCATTCTTGGCTTTATTCTGAATATCTCCTTGCCAACTTTTACCTTTGGCAACAGTTGATAGCAGATTTTTGATGATTTCCGAAGATTTATATTCCGAATGGAGGATGCCGAAGTGGCAGCCGATTAGTTCGGCTTGGGAATAGTTGGATATGGAGCAAACTCGTTCGCTGACATAGTTAATAATTCCTCGCGCGTCAGTCCTCAGCGCCAGTGCCGATCGGTCGATCGCTCCTTTAAAATCTAAACATTCTTGTAGCGACGAATCTAGTTCTTTTGTCGTAGAAAATTGACCGAGCCGATCGGACGCGTTGTGTTGCTGGCGATCGGGCTTATCCTTACTCCGTTGTTGGATTTCCATTGCTTCTATTTTCCCCTGACGGCTGACACCTAATCTACTCGCATCCTGATTCATTATCACAATTTTCTTTCCCGCACCTGCGGGTGTAATATTTTGTATCTCTTCATCTTCCTGAAAAATTGGCAGGCACCACTTCCACTCGGGAGTCACCTCAATTGTTGTTTATAGTTGGCTAAAGTTTGTCAATCTGAGGACTGATTTTTCATATCTAGCCGATCATCGGCTGCTGGCTCATTTTTTTTTATCTTTTATCTTTTATATTTTACTAGGGGGAATCACGGAGAAATTTATGGTGTAGAGCACACACCGACAGTTGCATTGTTGTTTGAAACGGATATCATAACCGTCAACTTTTTTCTCACAATTACTCCTAGTATCTGGCACAAAGTCTCGTCTTCGGCAGGCTTTCGCGTCTGTGGCATTCTGCCTCATCTGCACTGAAGGAGATATATGTGCAGGGCTAGACAGTTCCCAAATCAGGGGCGGGTTTGGGTGCACGAAGTCCCTATCTGGCGATCGTCCGTAACTTCTTTTAAATTATTTTCTTCAACATCTTGACAGGTCTGTATATTTTTTGTATTATCAAATGTAATATGCTTTCCGAGAATAGAATCGGCAAACTGCCTAGACGCACTCAACTATTAACAATCTGAGGAAAATCGTCTGTGAATTTAGACGCTGTACGCGAGCAATTTGAACAAAGAGCTTTGATTATGACCAAGAATTTCAAAGGTGGTACCCGCCACGTGATTTATCAGTGGAATCAATCCCAAATCGAAAATCGAAAATCAGAAGAGCCCCCGCATTTATCCGTGGGGTCGCCTCTAAAATCTAAAATCTAAAATCTAAAATCGATTGACGGCTTAATTCCCCGCCTCATTCCGCGCTATGGCGAGCAACACGATGTAATATTGCAGTTAATCCCTTCTGAAACTAATGCTAACATAAAAGTTCTGGATTTAGGTGCGGGAACTGGCATACTGTCGGCTATGATTCTGCAAGCATTTCCTCAAGCAAAAGTCCTAGCCTTTGACATGGCCAAGAATATGCTGAAAACTTGCCAAACTAACTTGTCCGCTTTCCGAGAACGGCTGACCTTGCAGCAAGGAAACTTTGCCAAAGATGATTTCGGCAGCGGTTACGATTTGGTAGTTTCAGGGTTGGCAATCCACCACCTCGACAGCGCAGGCAAACAACAGCTATTTCACAAACTTTTCCACTCCATGAATCCAGGGGGAATCTTGCTAATTCGAGATATTGTGACAGGTGCTACTCCCCGGCTGACTGAGCAATACGAACAGTTGTGGCGGCAGTACATGAAAGCTAACGGAGAAGACGATGCAGCCTGGTTCCAAAAATATCGAGAAGAAGATATTCCCTCCTCTGTGGAAGAGCAGACAAAGTGGCTTGCAGAAGCTGGTTTGGCCGACGTAGGATGTCACTGGCGCTATCTCAACTTTGCTATTTTTGGCGGAGTTATCCCAAGGTAGAAGGCATTCGGCAGAATGCAGAGTTTTTGATAATTATCAAAATATAAAGCTCGTGAAAAATCGCCGATCCAACACTTTTTTATTCGCAGACGCCGAACCTAATTGTGTAGGTAGTTAAGGGCGGAGTTTAGCGCTAGAATTCGCGCATAAGACCATTTTTGACGTTCGGGAATCATTTTCTGCAAACCTTTAGATGCGGGTTCACTCAAGCGCCCTCTGGTAGTACAAACAGATTCAACAAACCCGCCTCAAATCAATGATATAACCCGCTAGTGACATTTTATAAAAGGTGATTTAAAAGCTCAATCAATAAAGTAGAATTATGAACGATTCTCGATTAGTAAAAATCAGCAGATATCTCAGCAAACACCTGCGTCACGCGCCCTCGCGCATCGGCATTGAACTCGCTCCCGGTGGCTGGGTTTCTGTTAGCGAACTCCTCGATGCGTGCCAAAAAAATAACTTTCCAGTTCAGCTTGCAGAACTCACCACAGTAGTCGCGCAAAACGACAAGCAGCGCTTTTCATTCGACTCCACAGGCACTCTAATTCGTGCTAACCAAGGACACAGCGTAGAGGTTGACTTGCAGTTAGAACCCGCTGTTCCCCCGGATATTTTATATCACGGAACAGGTAGCACTGCCGTCGAGTCTATTCTCAGTCAAGGAATTAGGAAAATGTCGCGACATCATGTTCATTTGTCGGTGAATATCCAAACGGCGCGCCAAGTAGGTGCAAGACATGGCATCCCGACAGTCTTTACTGTAGATGCCGCAGCCATGCAACGCGACTGTCATACATTTTACTGTTCGGCTAACAAAGTTTGGCTAGTAGATTTTGTGCCGCCCGCTTATCTCAAAATAAGTTGAGAAATTTCACTTTTTTTGTAGAATGTGTACCACAAAAACTGTAAAATAAGAGTAACTAGGAGTTTTGCAAAATGAGTGCGGAAGATATGGGCGATCGCGAAAACAATTTTCATCAAAGCAATTCTCAAAATAGAGGTCTGCTAGGCTCTGGTTGGCGACCTTTTTACCGTCAATTTGATTGGGAACACCTGGCACATTTAGCGTCTAGTGACCCCTTAGAACTAGCTCAAAAAACTTTAGGGGCAGCTAGCGACATTGCCGACGCCATGGGACGGCACCAATATACCTGGTGGGCAAATATTTTAAATGTCTTCTCGGAAAATACTCGCTACGAAATTGATGAGTTTTGGGATTACATTACTCCGCAGCCAGTTTACCCTGATTACCGCTACAAAGACATTTTAGCTACCGAAACGCCAGTGGTACAATTGGTCAGCCGCGCTAGCATTCCTATCGACTACGTTCTCAACAAACTCCAAGAGATTACTGTTTTCAAAGTTCTGGCTTTGCTAGGGAAACCGGATGCAATTACCCAGTCTTTTATGGAGCGACATTTTTCTTATCCCCCGGAGCGATTTGTTAGCTGGGAACGCTTGGAAGTTTTGGGTACTGTTTATGCTTCTTGGGCTCGATTCGGCTGCTGGCTACAAATTGAGAGTTACGACAGGGGAAGACGCTGTTACACTCTGATTTGCCAAGATATTGCGCCGCTCGTTAGCAAGGCAACTTATAATTTAGCGGTGATTCTGGGCGGGTACAAAAGCCGCGTCGGACAGGTTCACAGCCAGTTCCCAATTCGCACGTTTTCTGCGGAGGTTCAAAGTTTTACCGATACAGTTCAGCAGGCAATTTTGGATCAAAATCAGTTGGCTGTTTTGGTTAGTGGCGAACCGGGAACGGGCAAAACTGCTTGGACGCAAGCGGTAGCAAAGGAAATTTTAGTGCCGCTGGGTTATGTGATTTTTATCTTAGACCACGATGCTGTGGAAAATTTTGTGCCACCGAGTTATTTGGAGCGGATTTGTATTATTATCAATGAGGCTGATAATTTGGCTCAAGATCGATCGACCCCAGAAGCCCAACGCACTAACAAAACTGAACATATTTTGAGTTTGCTGGATGGAACTTTGTATCAAAGCGTCATCGACGATCAAGGGATTCAATTTCAGCAAAAACTCGTAGTTTTGATGACTTGCAACACCACTGAAAGATTAGATCCTGCAATGTTACGGAAAGGGAGAGTGGATTTTACCAGTGAATTTACGCACAAATTTGTTTGAGCGCTCTCTTGCATTCTTAAGCGATCGGGCGATCGCACTGGCTACACGATCTCATACCATGTTCGATGTGGGATTTTCAATTAAAGAATTGGGAATGACTGAGGAAGCTCATGGTTTGGATCGCGGGTCTACAGTTGCATTCTTTTGGGAACTTGTATAAAATACCGAACAATCACCAGGAAATCTTCTGAATATCAAAGTTTGGGGGAAACTTTCTTGAGTACCTATAGACCATTAGTGTCAACAATCGCCTAAAACCCTTTTTCTCTCTCGTTTTTTGCCTAGTCTCGCTGCCCTCTTGCGCCCCGGAATAGTCGCGGGAGACAAGAGAGCACTCCAGTCCCCTCCGACTATTATTCGGAGGGCGCCAGCGCGATCTATGCCTAATCCTCAAACAGCAACCGGGCACTAGCTTTGGTCTTAAGTAGATAGCAATGCCTATAGACATATCCCCATCAAAAATGATATCAATGATGGGTGATACCCTCTAAGGGTATCGTCCGAGAGAGCAAATCAGGGGAAAATAGCATTTTTGGTCTCAAACAGAATTTTTCAAACTTGACAGCTATGGAGGAAATCCCAAACCGTGCACACTAAGCCAGTTCAGCAAAAAAGTCAGGGACTGGGAAGGTACGTTGACGGGACTTTCCCGATCGCCCAACAACCTGCAGAGGCAGCCGTGTCCGAGAGTAAAGAGCGATTTCGGCGGTTTGTGGAGCGCTCCGCCGAGGCCGTGGCAATGGTAGATTGTGAAATGCGCTATCTGTCGGTTTCTCGTCGCTGGGAAACAGATTGGGGGTTGGGCGACGGCGAGGCCATCGGCCGATCTCATTGGGAACTGTTCCCGAATCTCCCGGAATATTGGGAGCAAAATGCCCAGGCTTGTTTGAGGGGAGTTTTGGAATACAGCGAGTTTGTGGCAGGGCGATCGATCGCATCTGTATCAGGAAAAAGCGCAAGCGGCTGTGTCAGCGAGTCGGTAAGATGGGTATTTCAGCCTTGGAAAAATAGCGAAGGTGCGATCGGCGGTTTGATTTTGTTTGCATCTAAGATAGCTGAGGCTCCCGCTCAAACCAATTGCTATAATAAATTTCAGTCCGAGGTCAAAAGAAAGCAGTTAGAAACAATACCAAAACTAACTCAAATTGCCCTCGAAAATGCTGCTGATACAATCTTTTTTAGTACCTCCGACGGTCAAATTTGCTACGCGAACAAAGCCGCTTGCCATCTTTTCGGCTACTCGGAATCGGAACTGCTAAACATGAGAGTTAGCGACATCGATTCGCATTTGCCAGCATCGGATTGGCGAGAACACTGGGATCAACTCAAGCAGCAAACCAACCTCACTTTTGAAACCAGTTACAAAACCAAAGACGGCGCCAGTTTTTCCGTCGAAGTTAAAGTCAATTATTTAGAATACGGCGGGTGCGAATACCGCTGCGCGATCGCCCGCGACATTTCCGCTCGCCTCGCAGCAGAATCAGCGCTCGTACAGGCAAAAGAGCAACTTCAAGCCGTTTTGGACGCCGTGCCCGGATTAGTTTCTTGGGTAAGTTCCGATTTGCGCTACTTGGGAGTAAACCGACATTTAGCTAGCGCTTATAAAATGCCGTCCGAACTATTTATCGGTCAAAAAGTAGGTTTTTTAGATACAAGTCCTAAATTTAACGATTTAGTATACGATTTCTTTGGCAGCCATAAAAAGAAGACATCTCAAGAAGTAACAGCGAGCATCAGAGGAGAAAATAAAACTTATCTAATAGTGGCTCAAAAATACCATAACAATACGGCGGCGGTATTTGTGGGATTGGATATTACAGACAGCAAACAGTCTCTTTTAGCTTTGCAAGAATCCGAAGAACGCCTGCGACAAGAAGCGTCTAAATTAGAGCAGACGCTGTTAATTTTGCAGCAAACTCAAACTCAACTGATTCAAACAGAAAAGATGTCATCCCTGGGGCAGTTAGTAGCAGGAATAGCGCACGAAATAAACAATCCAGTTAGTTTTATTTCCGGCAATGTCAGCCACGCCACGGGCTACATTCAAGAACTGCTGCGAACGATCGACCTTTACCAAAAGTATTATCCCCATCCCGTGCCGGAAATTCAAGATTTGATTGAAGAATTAGACTTAGACTTCATCAAAAAAGACTTGCCAAAACTGCTAAATTCAATGAAAGTCGGTTCTGAAAGGATTCGCGATGTCGTGCGATCGCTCCGTTTGTTCTCGCGTACCGACGAAGCCCAAATGAAGCCGGCTGATATCCACGAAGGTTTGGACAGCACTTTGCTGATCTTGCAAAATCGCCTGCAAGCTAAAGGGGGACGGCCGGGTATTTCTCTAGTTAAAGAGTACGGAGATTTGCCGCGAGTTCACTGCTATCCGGGGCACTTAAACCAAGTGTTCATGCACTTGTTGACAAATGCGATCGACGCTTTGGAAGAAGGGGGGAGAAATGCCGAAAATTATGGTAAAATTCAAAATCAGTCTTACTTGTCTTCAGCCAGGTCGAGTTCTGAAATATTCAATCCCGAAATTCGGATTCGCACCTCCGTGGTAGGGGAAAACGAAGTTGCGATCGCCATTAGTGACAACGGCCCTGGCATGACTGAAGAAGTCCTCGACTGCATCTTTGACCCTTTGTTTACCACTAAATGTCCAGACACAAGCACTGGTTTGGGTCTAGCAATATCCCAGCATTTAGTAGTAGAAAAGCACGGCGGTAAGTTGCACTGTGTTTCGCGTCCGGGAGAGGGAACTGAGTTGATAATTAAAATTGCGATCGGCAACGATTAATGAGCGATTTATAACAGGCAAATAATATGGTAATCGAGTGGCTAAAATTTCAAGTGCCTCCCGAAAAGTGGGAGGCATTTATTCAGCGAGATGAAGAAGTTTGGACGGCAGGATTGAGAAGTTTACCCGGTTTTTTGGGCAAGGAAACTTGGGTAGATCCGGTACAAAATGAGGTGGTGATACTGATTCGCTGGCAAACTAGAGAGTTGTGGAAGTCGGTGTCGCAAAGCACCATAGATGAGCTGGATGCCCAAATGGGCGATTTGCAAATTGCGATCGCCGAAAGTCGCGAATATCAAGTTCGCAAGTTTTTGCATTAGTTAGTCAGCAGTCAGTTGCTCGTGTTAATTTTTGAAAGATTAATCATGCGTTTTACCTTGATTGTACCGCAGACATTGATTTGGTATTTGGTGTGAAGGGCGATCTATCTCGGTACAATCATCCCAGTGTTTGGTATTTGGTGTTAGGGGCGATCGCACCACCCCTTGCTTTCCACCTATGCAACCACAGATAACCTGGAAACTTTCGGTTCTGATTTGTTGTGCTGTGTGCGCTACCTAAACAGTGACAGACTTGGCAATTTTTGCCAGCAATCGCAACGCTTCATTGACAGAAGCTGAGTCTCGAAATATTTCTGCTACGTCTGGATCGAGAATCACAACATTACTTGATTTCATATAGGCTTCATAGTATTTGCCACGGACACCACCTGAAAAATCGTATTCAGGTCTCATCTCGTCATTAATTGTTACTTCAGGTTCCTGACTCATAGCTTTTTCTCTCTTGTCGGGTGGCTAAACGGGCGGTGATTAAACGCACTTCACCTTCTCGTTCTGTATGGGACACAACAAAAAGGCGCTGTTAATTTGACTGACCGATCGTTAAAAGACGGAACTCACCTACAGAGTGGTTAGGGTCAGAAATTGTAATAGCTAGTGGATCTCCGAAGACAGTGACAGCTTCTTCAAAAGACACACCATGCTTTTTGGCATTACTAATCGCTTTGTTTGAGTCCCACTGAAACTTCATAGATATATTCTACTCTCAAGCAGAAGAGGGAGGTTGGCAATTGCCTAGCTTACTGCTGTATTTTACTATTTAGGGCCAAATGGCGAAAATCAAAAATGTCAATGTGACTGACTTCTAGGAACTCATAGACTCTGAGGAATGTTGAACTGCTGCTGTAGCGCTGTCATAGCTCTCTCTGCTGGGATTCCTTCACCTCGATCGGACGATCGCTCTTGGTAGAATCATCGTACTGTTTGGTATTTGGTGTGAAGGGCGATCGCACTTTCATTTGAGGCGATCGCTCATCAGAAACAAGAAAGGGCGATCGCTATCTCTGCAAGCATTTCACTGTTTAGTATTTGCTTTGGTCAACAGTTTTGAGGTAAACTAGAATTGCTCAAAGTTTCTGGAGTCTGACATGGAAACAATGAAACTGATCTCGCATATTGGAAGCGATGGCATATTGCTTCTCCAAATGCCCACTGAGTTTAAAGATACTTCTGTTGAAGTGGTAGTAGTTGTACAGAGTCTACCATCAGAGGAAATTAAACCGAAGTATAACGCTTGGGGAAAACTGACTACTAAAAAATCAATTCAAGCAGCAATTGCGAGAATGGTACAACTGCGGCAAGAAATTGCCTTGGATCAAAGCTCAATCCGTTCCATGATTGAAGAAGGGCGAAGGTTTTAATGCAGTTTGTATTGGATTGTTCTGTAGCCATTAGTTGGTGCTTAGTCGATGAAGATAACGATTATGCCAATGCTATACTCGCAATGATGCCAGATTGCGAAGCATTTGTACCAGGCATTTGGTCGCTAGAAGTTGCTAATACTCTCCTGGTTGCCGAGCGACGCAACCGCATGACAACCGAGCAATCTGAGATAGCTATTACTTTGTTACAATCACTTTAAATTCAAGTTGATGAAGCTACGGATAGCAACGCACTCTCGTCAACTCTGGTGCTAGGAAGACAAGAAGGTTTAGCTGCTTATGATGCAGCTTATGAGAGAGTTAGCACTACGATTGAAATTGCCGAGCGCAACTCTTGATAATCGCTTGGCGGAAGCCGCAACTCGCTGTGATGTGGGGTTGGTAGTTGTTGGTGGAAAAATTCCAGAGACGGAGCCGTAATGCAATTGACAACAGATAGTTGCTGCATTGGTTTTATGCGATCGCACTTTCATTTTATGCGCTCGGTCATCAGAAACAAGAAAGGGCGATCGATCTTTTTTAACTCAAGCATCGCCACCCGTACAATCATCATACTGTTTGGTATTTGGTGTGAAGGGCGATCAATCTCCCTATAACCCTATCAGCGATTACCGTATAGGAATAGAGGTTAACGGAAATGTTAGAGAATTAAACTATTAATCTGTGAAGATAGATGGAACAGTAAACCCGTGCGACATCGCCAATCTTGCAGCCGCATCACTTCCGATGGCAGTCTTACCCACTTTAGTATTTTCGGGATTAATAAACACTCCAATTGATGTAGAAAAGTCGGCTTTGCGAACATCTGATCCAGTGAAAGAACTATTACTTAAGTCACATTCCATAAAATGTGATTTTCGTAGATCGCAGTGTGAAAAATTGCACTCAATAGCTGAACATTTCTCAAATTTTTTGCTACGAAGAATCAGTTTAAAAAATGATGAATAATCCAATATACAATTAAAAAACTCTGCATCAATAGCTAAACCTGCAATAGACCAATTGATTCCAATAAGCTTACAATCATCAAAGTGCGCCTCTCCAAATTCACATTGAGTGAATGAGCACATTGCCAAATCACACCCTTTGAAGCTACAGCGAGTGAATGTTACCTTAGTAAGCTTTGCTTCCAAGAAGTTGCAACCAATAAAAGTACAATTCACAAAGTCAACATTCTCAATTGCAGCACCACCAAGTTGCACTCTTTCGATAACTTGATCATCTACTGAGCTATCAGATTCTCCTTTCCAAATTATTGATGTCATAGCCTTGGACTCATCCACTCTGACTAAATTTTCTTACTTAAACAAATCCAATTTCTACTAAAACCCTATCAAGGTTTGCCATAGATAAATACCACAGCAATACGATCTTTATTCGAGCGATTTGGCGTACCTCTGTGTATGACATAACTTCGGTGAAGTATAATGTCACCCAATTTACAAGGAATGGTTGCTCGATTTGAAAATTCATCGTTAGTAATATCTGCAACTAGAGCTGATAAACGCCCTTTAGCTAGAGGATCATGGCGACGCAGTTCTTTGCCCAAGTGAGAACCAGGCAAAAACTCTAAACAACTTTCTAGTTCTGATAATATGTCCTGAAGAGGTATCCAACACGTAATGTTATCATGAACTATTGATATATCACCATAAGCTGGATCTTGATGCCAAGGCGTTTCTCCACCATTTTTTGCAGGCTTAAAGAAAGCATGAACACTGCGAAGCTCCATATCAGGATCAAATACATCTCGAATCACTTTAGTGATTGATGACTTTATAGATAAGAATGCTTCCTGCTCTCCGAATAAGTTTTCAATACTGGGTAGCCTCAATGTTTCTATCTGCTGAGATGGAACCCTTTGCCAAAACAGTTGTTGAGTAGTAGAAAAGCTTGTTTGTTTCATCTGGTCAAATACCGATAACAACTCACGATGGAGTTCAAGAAGAGATTCAGAGAGTAGTATGTCTTCTAAATGTACAAACCCCATTTGATCAAGTAATTGAAGATTTGAATTCGAGAGTTTATCTAAGCTAATCATCTTCTAACTGTAGTAATCCCTGATATTTCATGGAACAGTGCTAAATCAGTGTTTCCAATTTCTGCAGATAGCCACTTAAAATCTTGATTTTCAGCGAAATCAGCAAGCTGTTCAACAACTGACTTACCATAGGGGGTGTAAAATTTTTCCTTCTTCAGTAATCCTGAAACGCACACTCTTAGCGACTCACTAAACATATCCACAAGCTCAGTTTTTGACTGAAGATGCTGAATATACATCAGTGGAACTGCAACTATTGCAGAGTGAAGTGCTTTATCCAAAGGTCGCATCTGTCCAATTCGTACAGCAGATACAACTTTTGCATCGTCCTCTGCTAGTCGAGCAACAGGTACAGTAAAAAGCGAATTCACCATATCACAAATGAACAGATTAAGGTGCGTTGCCTCATGTAAGATCGATTCCAATAGGTCTGAGGCATTCCACGAATCAGAGGGACTAACGCAAACAACTCCAAAGAGATGAGAGCCTGAACCGCCGCCAACTCTCTCAGATTTTAAAAATACAACATCAGTAACAAGTAGGTTTACTATAAACCACAGCCTATAGTCGAGGTCTTTCAGTAAATCCATAGACTCTGCTGTAAGCTTTGTAAAATGATCTCGTTGATCAGAAGAAAGCGATTCTATGCCGTAGAAGATTTCCTGGAAAACTCCTGATGAGCGAATAAAACCACCTAGATTACCATCTTCAAAGGTGACTTTATATGATAAGTCAGGTGGAGGAATCACCCTCATAGAGCGAACAACTTTACGGTAATCAATTCCAATATCAGTAAATCCAGATGGAACAGTTCCAAGGCTCTCACGAATCAATCTAACGACATTTGTGGAAGTATGAAAGTAGTTGAGAAAGTACATTTTGATTAAGCATTCTAATGGATATAGCTACGAAAAAACTGAAAAGATCCTTCACTGTAGTCTCTCTTCAAAACAAATAGGCTAAATTCTTCCCATCTTAAGAATTTAATCCATAGTTCCCAATTGAGGAACTATGGAAATTTTTTCTGCTCCCCAAAAACAGGGACAAACATTGGAATTTATGTCCAACCGCCCATCATAGATACATTTGCTTCGTCAAGAAACCTCGAAAGAGATTGACAGACAGAGTTTTTGGTAGACAAGGAATCTTGTGAAAGAGCTTGAAGTAAGTTATCAATTTGCTGCTCGTTCAAATCCTGTGTAAGAATTTCATCAGCGTTATTAGTAGGCAAATTCAGGTCATTCTGAACATAACTGGTATTCATCATCATTTCTCCAAGGGTTGTGATACTTTGCTTTCCCACTATTAATTAGAACGCCAAGGCGGTCTAACACACCGTTACAAGGTAGAAAACGGCAAGCGTTTAATCCCTAAATTAACTCTTTAATACTTCTTCCATAATACTTATAAATAAAAGCTTGGCAACTCAAAAAATGTTCAACTTTGTCCCGATGCCCGTCTCCTCGTCCACCTCATTTAATGTACTTTTGTACACAAATGTAGAAAAATATATTAAACTGTTCCCAAATGTGAGCTATAATACAAAAAATAATCCATCTTCCTGGCTAAATGAATATTAAAGAAATGTTAAAATTAGCTGATGAGATAGTATTTGCTAAAACAGGTCAACACCTTGACGATTTACAAGCAGCGGTACTCCGGGGAACTCTACAACGCGAGACATACAAGCACATAGCCAAAAAATTTGAGTGTTCGGAAAGTAGTGTTCGGAAAGTAGGTTCAGAACTATGGAAAATACTTTCAGAAGAGTTTGGAGAAGATGTTAATAAAAATAATTTTCAATCGGCAATGGAGAGGTTCCAAGTCTCTAATGTTTCAAATTTTGCACAAAACGTCAGCGAACAACACATCAGTGGTAGTTTTAACACCTGTGGAGAAGCTAGACACCCCCCAGATATATCAACGTCACATCCAGATAATGACGAAACAGCTAACACAAAACCAACCAAAACTCTACATCAAGATTTAAGCGAGATGCCGGAGTTGGGTAATTTCTTCGATCGCACCCCCTCTCTTAACACCCTCACAACCTGGATTCTACAACAAAACTGCCGCCTCATCACCCTCACCGGTATCAGCGGAATCGGCAAAACATCCCTAGCAGTACAACTCGTAAAACAAATCAAAGACGAGTTTGAGTACGCAGTTTGGTACACGCTAGACGAATTCCCCACCATAGATAAATTTCAATCCAACCTAACACAGCTTTTTTCCCAGTCAGAAAACCCTGATTCATCCCCAACAAACCAGAAACGCTTACCGCTGATTAAGTATTTACAAAACCATCGCTGTTTAGTAGTCTTGGATGACATTCACAACCTTTTCTGTAGCGGCGAATTAGCCGGAAAGTATAAACCAGACTACCAAGAATATCGCTCCCTATTCAAACAAATAGAAAAATTATCCCATCCCTGTTGCTTTCTGCTAATCGGTTGGGAACCGCCGAAAGAAGTTCCTCAACTCACCAGCGAAAATACTCCCATTCGTACTTTACAACTCCCTGGTTTAGACACCGCAGCCGCCGGAGAAATTCTCAGAGATAAAGGATTAGCAGAAATCGATAACTGCGAAGCACTCATTCAGCGCTACCAAGGCAACCCGTTATGGTTAAAAAGCGTGGCGACTCTGATTCAAGAGTTGGGAATCGGCGCGACTGAGGTATTAATAGATGATACCATATTGTTACCCGAAGATTTGAAAGATGTTTTACAACAGCAGTACGATCGCACTTCCGAACTAGAAAAACAAGTCATGTCATTGTTAGCGACAGAAAACCAGCCAGTCAACTTCGCCAACTTGCTACAAAACGGACAAATATCATCATCCGATTTGCTAAACGCATTGCAATCTCTATCGCGGCGCTGCTTGCTCGAAAAAGAAGCAAGTCTTTACACTTTGTCACCTGTACTGAAGCAGTATATCAAAACTCGACGATCGCACTTAACAAACATCGACAGTGAATAAACATTTCAAACAACACCGCTTGTCAACTCTTGTTTCCTCAAATTCGGCAACAATGCCAAAACATCCAAATACCACCACCAACGCTGAGGTGTAATCTCCTCAAATTTGCGCTTCTGGGCTAAATCCACAAATCTCGACAACTCCTCATAAAACTCCATTGCTTGTTCAACTAACCGTCGATCGGCATTTGCTAATAAACCTTTCTCTTCCTCACTCAGTTGAGATTCAACTTTTGCCAACTCATCTCTAAGTTGCAACATTTCTAAATGTTCAGCCCCACTCACATCAGGAAATTCAACCATTACACAATAGTTTTTTACCAAAGTATTCATAACAAATCCTTAACTAAACCTACATAAATAAACATTGAATTAGCCAGGTAGCTTTCCGGTTCCTTTGGAGGAAAAGCCGTTTCTAAAACTCCATCCAAGCCCATCATTACCCGCCATATTGTGTTGTTTACACTGCTGGCAACTGTCGGATAAAATGTTTGTCCGTAAGCATACACATAAACTTTAGCGTCAGCATCCCTAACAATAAAACTGATAAGTCTATTATATTCTTCAAGGGTCGCGTCCGGCCCTAAATGGCCTAAATTAATCCTTTTGAGTAAATGAGACATTGCTTTTCCAGGTTTCCAGAGAATTCCGTCTCTCACCCGCTCAATTGCCTGCACAACCTCTAATTGCCTACCTTCGTCAAAAATCAACTTTAACCTTATCTGAGAAAAACTGAACTGCAAACAAATATATCATAACCTATTGGGCATTATGGCAAAATTCCTACAAAACGGACAAATATCATCATCAGATTTGCTAAACGCCTTGCAATCTCTATCGCGGCGCTGTGCGATCGAAAAACAGGAAAGTGGGTGGGGGCGGGTTTACGAGATTGTTCGTTTTAGGCAATTATTGTTGGTGAACCCGCCCCTACAAATTTTTGACAGAGGGTAAGATTTCAGTTAGACCCAATCCGGCTTAAATACCTCCTTTATTTCTTAGTCTGCAGAGGCAGACTTTGTTTGACAAGAAGCGGTTGAAACCGCCCCATCATAAAGGGTGGTGACTGTGTTATCATAGAATACAAAACTTATTGAGTCGAGTTATATGACCACAATAACTACAGTCACAACAGCCTCAAAACTCGCTGATTACTACATCTGGTTGGCGAATGATGTAGGCTCCTATCTCAGCAACCACAAGCTACAAAAACTCTTGTACTACGCCCAAGCATGGTATTTAGCCTTTGAAGATACACCGCTTTTTGATGAAGATTTTGAAGCTTGGGTGCACGGGCCAACTATCCCGGCTTTATTTTATGAATACAAAGAACAATTTGACTGGAAGCCAATTCTGAAAGAAGTCGAAAAACCCGAATTTCCCCAAGAAGTACAAGAGTTTTTAGACGAGTTATCCGACGAATATTTCTTTTGCGATGCCTATGAGTTAGAATTGATGGTGCGCCGCGAAGACCCTTGGATTAATGCTAGAGGTGATTTGCCAAAAGATGAACCTTCTCATGCTATTATTACCAAGGAATCAATGAGAGAATTTTACAAAAGCCGTGTCATCGAAGAAAATTAAGAAAGCAGATATACGCCGCCAGGAATCTTTATCTAGCATCAATCGTCTCGATGTAAAAATACCGGAAGGAATTAGTTTTTCTTTCAGGTATTATCAGGATGACAAAGATAAGTTTTCAATTGGCGGTAGAGATGCTAAGTATCTAGCATCTTTACTGAGAAGGCTGCGCGATTTGTCACAATTGAACGCTCAAGAAATTATCAATAATCAAAGTAAAAGTCTGCGCTGTCATGGCATAGTTTGGAAAAATACTACTGAACCTAATGGCTTTGGGATTCCCAATGAAGATATCCTAATCAATATCCCCTACCAGTTTCAAATATCTGCTAATGAATACGGCAGAGTGCATGGATTTTTTAGTGAAAATGTTTTTTATATTGTCTGGCTAGACCCAGACCACAATCTTTACAGTTGAAATTATAGCCGAAGGAAGAAGGAAGAAGGAAGAAGGAAGAAGGAAGAATGCAATCCAAACAACTGAGTTCGTGCTTAAGATGCGAGACTTCTTGAAGAAGTTGGGAATCTCAAACAGTCCGGGACTCACTCCGACTAAAGAAACCGGGTTTTTTACCTTATCAGGAGGCTGCGACGAAGTATTTTTGTAAAAAAAATTGGTTTCTGAACCCCATGCGTCCAGGACTAATTTTAAGAAAATTTTGCATAGAGAGCTGAAATAAAATTAACGCTTAAAAAGCCTACTCCTAGTACGAGAATGATAAAGATGCCGATACTGAAAATAGACTTTAGCCGATCGCCAATTCCGGGTTTTTCTGAGTTCATCGGTCAATTTTTACAGTAAATTGGAGAGGAGCAATTGAGAAAGAGTAGATTATACCAATGCGCGAACAAAAAGGCAACTGCCGACAAGCTCCAAACGACGATCGCCCTGAGTAGGTCACATTTTTTTAACTTTTAATCTAAAATCTAAAATCTAAAATAGTCTTAGGCATTTTTCGGTGAGCCTGGGCAGCTATTGTCGATCGCCCGAACCCGATGGCGCTAACTCCTGTAAAATAGAGAGCGCGTTGGGGCGAACCTTTTAACAGCCGGAATTAGGGGCGATCGCCACAGGCTCCCAAATACATAATAATATGGCAGTCATCCTTAACTTACTCACAAAGGTAAAAATAGAAGAGTGGCAAGAAATAATCTAAAACATATAACTGAAAAAAGGATAGAAATCGATGCTCCACCCAGTCTCGCAACCTTACCCACAACGAGCAAATACTATGACCCAAAGAGCCGTGCGGAAGCCAAAACCCTCTGTTGCAAACCACTTGAGACCAAGTTTTCCTCAAAGGCACTGGCTGGAGATGGCAGAGTACGCCTCTCTGGCGGCCTCTGGTGTGGGTTCCCTGGCGGTGGCTGTATCGGGTCAAGCTTTTTACGGGGTGGCTCCCCTAACTTTGGCTTTGTCGCTGAATGTTGCTAACCGGTATCGGTTCGAGCAGCAAGTGCGGGTGCATCAAAATTCGGAAATGGCCCAAGTCCAAAAGTCTGTCAATAAAGTCGAAAAAACGGCGGTGACGGTAATTGTTAAATTACGCAGGCAGTTGTCTGCAGATATTGCAGCGCTGCGCCAGCAAATGGCTGCACTGCCTAGGGCTGAGGGCTTTGAGGAGTCGATCGATATCCAGCGACAGTTACTGAGTTTAGGAGAGTCGGTAGCTTCTTTGCAAGAAATCGTGGCGTCTGCTGTGCTCGATGTCCGCCAGCAGGTGAGCGAACAACTGCAAGATTTATCGGTTGACCAACGGGCGAATCTCCAAGCTGTGGAACAGGCTATAGAGCAACTGCAAAGTGCGACGCAAGGCTTGACAGAAACTTCTATCAGCCGAGATGACTGGGAAGTAGTAAATACTAGATTTTTGGAAATCCAAAAAGTCATGGCCAATTTGCAAAGCCAACTGCAAGCTCCCGCACACCAATCGGGTGCGGATTTGTCGATTGTCCAAGCTCAAATTCACCGTTTGGAACACGAGCAGCAAGAAGTTGTCAAACCTCATCTCAAGCGCTTAATCTCAGTTGTCAAGGAGTTGCAGCACACACCAGAGAACCGTCAGTAGTCATTAGTCAGCAGTCATTAGTCAGTAGTCATTAGTCAGGAGTCATTAGTCATTAGTCAACAGTCAACAGTCAACAGTCAGCAGTCAACAGTCATTAGTCAACAGTCATTAGTCAACAGTCAACAGTCAACAGTCAACAGTCAACAGTCAACAGTCATTAGTCAACAGTCATTAGTCATCAGTCAGAAGGAATACTTTTTCCATCGGACACGCTCGACATTCTCCGACTCTCCGACTCTCGCCCGATCGAGTCCTACTTTTTCGACAACTGTGTTAAAAGATTAAAAGCTAATCTGTCTAGTTCAACTGTCTTCAACCTGTTACAAGAAAATTAAATGACTGCAACCGTAACTATTGCTGATAACCCGTTACTAATCGGTCAAGGATTGCCCCCATTTGACGCGATCGAACCACAACACGTAGTCCCCGCCATCACCCAACTGCTGACCGAACTAGAAGCCTCGCTAGCTGACTTAGAATCGTCTGTAGAACCGACTTGGAGCGGCTTAGTAGAACCATTGCAGCGACTCGGAGAGCGTTTAAATTGGAGCTGGAGCATTGTCGGACATTTGATGGGGGTGAAAAATAGCCCGGAACTGCGATCGGCTCACGAAACAGTGCAGCCAGAAGTAGTAAAATTTTGGAGCAAGCTCAGTCAAAGCAAACCGCTTTATGAAGCTTTTAAAGCGCTGCGGGCTAGCGAAAATTGGGACAGCTTAGAGTCAGCTCAAAAGCGAATTGTTGAAGCCGCTCTCCGAGACGCCCAACTCTCCGGCGTCGGTTTAGAAGGCGAGCAAAAAGAGCGTTTTAATGCCATTCAATTAGAATTGGCCGAAATTACAACCCAATTTTCCAATCACGTCCTCGACGCTACCAAAGCATTCAGCATCACCCTCACAAACAAAGACGAAATTGACGGTTTGCCGCCGAGTTTGTTGAGTTTAGCAGCTCAAGCCGCTCGCAGCGCCGGCGAAGAAAATGCAGATGCCGAAAATGGCCCTTGGCGGATTACTTTAGACTTTCCGAGTTACGGCCCTTTCATGCAGCACGGCACCCGCCGCGACTTGCGCGAAAAGTTGTACAAAGCTTTTATCGGCAGAGCAAGTAGCGGAGAATTGAATAACTGGCCGTTGACCGATCGCATTTTAGCTTTGCGCCAGGAAAAAGCTGCTTTGCTGGGGTTTAGTAGTTATGCCGAATTGAGCTTGGCGAGCAAAATGGCTCCCGACGTTACAGCAGTGGAAGCTTTGTTAGAAGAATTGCGTCAGGCTAGTTATGATGCTGCTATCAAAGATTTGGAAGAATTGAAAGCTTTTGCTGCCGAAAAAGGCGCGGCGGAAGCTGGGGATTTGAAGCACTGGGATGTAGGTTTTTGGTCGGAACGGCGCAGGGAAGAAAAGTTTGCTTTTAGTGCCGAAGAATTGCGGCCTTATTTTGCTTTGCCACAGGTATTAGAGGGGTTATTTGGATTAGTAAAGCGGCTGTTCGGCGTGACAGTAACGGCGGCGGACGGTCAAACTCCTGTGTGGCACAAAGATGTGCGCTATTTCCAAATAGATGATGAAGCAGGAAATACGATCGCCAATTTCTATTTAGACCCCTACAGCCGCCCCGAGGAAAAGCGCGGCGGTGCTTGGATGGGCGAGTGCGTGGTGCGCGCTAAATTTGTGGAAGCGGGAAAAACAACTACGCGGTTGCCGGTGGCTTATTTGGTGTGCAACCAAAGTCCTCCGGTTGACGGCAAACCGAGTTTAATGACTTTTTTGGAAGTCGAAACTTTGTTTCACGAATTCGGTCACGGTTTGCAGCATATGCTGACAACGGTAGACTATCCGGGGGCTTCGGGCATCAATAATGTTGAGTGGGATGCAGTGGAATTGCCCAGTCAATTTATGGAAAATTGGTGTTACGATCGCGCGACTTTGTTCGGGATGGCAAAGCATTACGAAACCGGGGAAACTTTGCCGGAACACTACTACCAAAAACTGCTAGCAGCGCGCCACTACATGAGCGGCAGCGTTATGCTCAGGCAAGTACATTTTAGCAGGGTTGACATCGAATTGCACCACCGGTATCGATCGGGCGGCAGCGAAACTGTAGCCGATGTCCGCAACCGCATCGCTAAAACTACGACTGTTTTGCCTCCTCTGGAAGAAGACGCATTTTTGTGCGCTTTCGGACACATTTTTGCGGGTGGCTATGCGGCGGGATATTACAGTTACAAATGGGCGGAAGTGCTAAGCGCTGATGCTTTTGCGGCGTTTGAAGAAGCGGGTTTGGAAGATGAAAGCGCGATCGCCTCTACAGGTAAGCGCTTCCGAGATACAGTATTAGGATTGGGCGGCAGTTTGCACCCGATGGAAGTGTTTAAAACTTTCCGGGGACGCGAACCGATCACTAAAGCTTTGTTGAGACACAGCGGTTTAGTTGCAGCTTAATTAAGTGTGGAATTACTGGGGATTAATGCGGGTGAATTTATCTGCATTAATCCCTGTTTTTTGTTAAACAAGATTTAGGCATATCCTTTATGTTTAGGGTGTTTATATCTAGTCCGATCGATTGACCATAATATCCCGGCCGGGCGGGTTTTTGAGATTGTCAATTATTGGCAGATATTGTTGGTGAACCCGCCCCTACCTGATTTCGGCTACTCGACCGGACATGATATTAGGGGCCCACCTTACCGCTATAATTCACACGTAAAACCACTTTTGGCGTAACTTTTGCTGAATAAAAAATGTTTCTAGTGAGGACTAAAGCGCTCAGATTTTTATACTAATCCCACAAACTATTGCTACATATAATCGTGTTACCACCTGTAGGGAAACGGCAATGCCGTGTCCGGCGCGGGACTCGACAAAATTTCATAATAGTTATAAAATTGAGAATTCTAGCAACACTTTTTTTATTGGTATTAATAGGACTCAAATTTTCACTTCCGACCCATTTTATTGTATAACACGATCCAAGAAACATCTGTAGTTTGGCACATCATTCCCAATATTTTTGTGGAAAATCGGGCAGAAAGTGCGTTAGCGAAGCCCGCCCCTACGGGGGCTACGCCAACGAAGAGGATCGCCAGCGGCTTTTAGTTTAAGTTGAAGGCCGATCCAACCAGCATTTGCGAATATTTGCTGTCATCGATCAGTGATTATACTTAACTTTCCCTCTCCCTGAAATTAAATTTATATTTCGCAACATTTCCGGGCTGTTTTCTCGATACAGCTAATGCTTTTATTTGCAACTAAAAATCGACGCTTTTACCGAATCTTTAAGATAGAGTGGCAACAGCGAGTGTTTTTTGAATTTTCGATAAAGAACGGGGTACTCGGCGTCAAAAGGGTAAAAAATTAATCTCAATTAAAAAAATTAGTTGAGATTAATTTGAGGATTGTAATAAAAAATCTTTGTATATATGATAAAAAGTAAGGAGTGATAGTTAGTCGTTCACCCATAAATTAAGATTTTCATGGATATTCAATTAATTAATATCGGTTTCGGTAACATTGTGTCTGCTAACCGAGTGATTGCCATTGTCAGTCCCGAGTCAGCGCCAATTAAGCGGATTATTACTGATGCGCGGGAGCGGGGACAACTGGTTGACGCAACTTACGGCCGCCGCACGAGAGCGGTAATTATTACAGATTCGAGTCACGTCATCCTCTCGGCGATTCAGCCGGAAACGGTTGCTAATCGTTTTGTGATCAGCAAAGATGGTCAAAGTCGGGATGATTGAGGTTTTTCAGTTGCAATTTGAGCGCTTACAGTCTAAAGTAAGCGGAAACTTAAATTGTTACAGGTTATCTATTCTAAAAATGAAAGCTGGTAAATTAATTGTTCTGACGGGGCCTAGCGGTGTGGGGAAAGGCACCTTAGTACGATCGCTCCTCAATCGCCATTCCGAATTGTATCTTTCGGTATCGGTGACAACTCGTGAGCCCCGTGAGGGAGAAATTGAGGGACAGCACTACTATTTTGTCAACCGCAGTCGGTTTGAAACAATGGTTGAGGCTGGAGAGTTGGCGGAATGGGCTGAGTTTGCCGGTAATTTTTACGGTACTCCTTATTTTGGTCTCAAGCAAGGAATTGGTGAGGGAAAATGGGTAATCCTCGAAATAGAGTTGGAAGGGGCTAGGCAAATTAGGAATAATTTTCCAGAGGCGCTGCGAATTTTTATTTTACCTCCTTCTTGGGAAGAATTGGAACGGCGCTTGCGGAGTCGGGGTCAAGATTCCGAAAGTGCGATCGCCCGTCGGTTGGTGCGGGCTAAAGAGGAAATTGAAGCTGCGGGGGAATTCGATTTCCAAGTTGTTAATGACGACTTGGAAGTTGCTTTGAAAAAGCTAGAATCAATACTTAATTTGGAGTAATTTTTAGGTGGGGATGAGTGAATTTTGAAGTTTTATTGATACTAATGCCCAACAGCACGACACGGAAGTCACGGATACACTGATAGTTGTTTTTTCTTCTCACTTCTGAATCACCATTAAGAATTAATCCGTGTATCCGTGTCAAAATCAGTGTCGTGCATTCCTTGTTCCTTCAATCTTACCCATTTCTCCGTCCTGGCTAAAGCTTCGCTACTTTGTTTGATAGCAACACAAACTTTTAAATTCAATTCCAGAATATTCGATGAAGGCGAAATTTTTCTCAACGGTTCAATTTCGCGAGCAGAACAGCCCAACATTTCCATATAAGCTAGCGTCCAGCCAATAGCTGAAATGTCCCCTACCGTGCCTTCTCCGGCGCAAAGGTAACAACCCAATTCGCCCTCCGACCCACACTCAGGACAAACCCAATTGCCCAGTTGTGAATGGGGCAGATTTGTGCGGGACGCGGATGCAATTGTTAATGCTTTAATATGATTTTGAACTACTTGTTTAAAACCTCGGTTGTGGTTGCTGCGGTGGTCGGAATTACCGTGCGATCGCCCGATTGCTACTGCTTGCTGTTGTGGCGAAGCAACAGAGGCTGTTTGATTCTCCCTGGTTACTCTAGATTCGCCTAGATTCGCAGTTAGCTGAATACGATAGTCCTTCGACTCTTCAGTCTGAGAGTGGTTGAGTGCGCTGGAGGAATCGGGTTCGGAAGTTGTGAAGGATTGTTCTATGCGATCGGCAAAATCTTGCATTGAGAGGTGATGTTCGATCGCCAAAGACCAAGTTCTTTTATGTCGGAGGTCGCCATATTTTCTGGCTTCTTCCTCAGTAATGCCGATCGCCGCAGCCTCTTGGCGCAGCACATTCATCGAAGTCATTGTATCTGATATCATTAGTTTGTTTGCAGTTAAATTTACGATCGCCGGCTCAGCCTACAAATAAATTACCTTAGATATACTACAATAGTCCGGACTATTTTGAGATCCTAGTCGGAAACCCTTGATTTTTCGTTAGGAAGTCGATTCTGCAATCGCCCTGAAACCCTTATTTTACGCTTGGCAATCACCCACTGTCCGCAGCATTGATAGTAGCCTAAATCTAAAATCTAAAATCTAAAATCTAAAATTGGATGACTTCAATTCTTCCCGATACAGCTTTATCTGTTGCCGGACTAACATCATACCTGCAAGACTTGTTGGAGGGCGATCGCAACCTGCAATCAATTTGGCTGACAGGCGAGGTGTCTAACGTTTCGCACCACCCTAGCGGCTGCTTTTTCACTCTGTGCGACACCGACAAAAGCGCTGCTATTCGCTGCGTGGTGTGGAATTCTCAGCGGCAAAAATTGGTGCAAATCCCGGAAAAAGGGGAACAGTTGCTGGTTTTGGGAAGCATCCGGGTTTACAAAAATCGCGGCGAGTACCAGTTGACTGTTGTGCAATCGCTACCGGCTGGGGCAGGATTGCAGGCTTTGCGGTTGCAGCAATTGCGATCGCGCTTGGATGCTGAGGGTTTCTTCGATCCCGCCAGAAAGCGCCCGATTCCGGCACACCCGCAAATTGTGGCCGTGGTGACATCCGATACTGGCGCTGCTTGGGGAGACATTCAGCGGACTCTAGCCCAAAGATATCCGGGTTTGCGGGTGTTGCTGTCGCCGACAGGAGTGCAGGGAGAATTGGCTGCTGCTGCGATTGCTAGGGCGATCGCCCGTGTAGAATTGGACGGTAGGGCTGATGTGATCATTTTAGGGCGGGGCGGCGGTTCGGCGGAAGATTTGGCTTGTTTTAATGATGAGAGAGTTGTCAGGGCGATCGCCAATTGTGCGATTCCAATTATTACAGGTATCGGACACGAAAGAGACGAATCTCTCGCGGATTTAGTAGCAGATAAACGAGCCCACACTCCCACTGCGGCGGCCGCTCAAGCTGTACCAATTTTAGCAGATATTTACTTTGAACACAAGCAGCGAATGGTCAATTTAGCAAACGCTGTGCGGGCCAGATTTCAGGCAGAAGAAGAGCATTTACAACTATTACAAAATCGATTAAAACGCTTGCCTGCGACATCCCGAACTTTGCGGCAAGCAACTGGTAAACTGGAGGTATTGCAAGAAAAGTTATCCGCACTGAACCCAGCGGCGGTATTGCAAAGGGGTTATGCGGCGGTAATCCAAAGTGACGGTACTATCGTCCGCACAACTGACGGTTTGGAATTGGGAGAGGAATTGACTGTGAGGTTGAGTCGGGGCGTGCTGAAAGTTAAGATTGTAGAAGTATTGGATGCGGAAGAAAAGTTATGATTGATTCGCAGTTGCGCCAGTCAGACTGGAATTATGAGGAAACGGTCGATCGAATTGAAGCGATTATCGATCGGGTGGAATCGGGAGAGTTGCCTCTAGAGGAGGTTTTCGAGCAGTTTGGGGTGGCTGTGGAGTGTTGGCAGGAGTGCGAAAGCTTTTTGGCGCGGGGGAAGGAACAGATGGATTTGTCGATCGAGCTTTTGGCTGCGGAACCCGATTTTTAACCGGAGATAAACTCGGAGTAATGTGGATAAGCGCAGGCTCTAGCAAGGTATATAGCCATTTTTTGTCTCAAAGTTATAGATTAAGAGAAGGACGAAGTTAAAAATTTTAAATGTTCACCCTCAATTTGTAGTACATCCTCTAAGCTTCCTTGTAATTTTAATTGACCTTCTTGCATATAAATAATATGATGGGCTCTCCGATTTACGGTGGGACGATGACTAATGAGAATTGTTGTTTTTTCTTGACGATATTCTAATAATTTATCTAGTAGTTTTTGTTCACTAATAGGGTCTAATCCGGCGGTAGATTCATCTAAAATTAGCACAGGTGGATCGTTGACAATTGCTCTGGCAATTGCTAATCTTTGACGTTGACCTCCTGATAAGTTGGTTCCAAATTCTCCTAATACGGTTAAATATTTCTCAGGAAGCCGATTGATAAATTGATCTGCTTCGGCAATTTGACAAGCTTTAACAATTTCTTCAAAGGTGACATGGGGTGAACCTAAGCGAAAGTTTTCAATGATACTCCGACTCCAAAAATGGGCATCTTGAGGAACTAAGATTATCTGTTTTCTAACACATTCTATGGCTAAGTTTTGTAAGTTATAAGCTCCAACTTTGATTGTTCCTCCCTGTTGTTCGTATAATCCGGTAATTAGTTTTACTAGGGTACTTTTACCGCAACCAGATTGACCAAGAATGGCTGTTACTTTTCCCCCTTCTATCATTACATCAAAATTATTTAATAAATCTAGTCTTCCAGCATGATGAAACTGTAGATCCTCGCAATATATATTATCATGAGGTTGGAAACCTACCCATTCCTTTTTTTGATCGTCTTGTACTTCTGAACGATAATCAATTACTGATGTTAGTCGTTCAATTGCGGTTTTTACTTTGACAAATTCATCAATCAAGCCAATTATTGTACCAATAAAACCCGAAAAATTACCATTCATACTATTAAAGGCTAATAGTTGTCCAATGGTTAATTCTTTATCGATCACAAGGGTACTACCTAGCCAGAGTAAGCCAACTCCACCAATATTAGAAATAATACCGGAAAATGTGCTATTAGTAATCCCAATTTGGGCTGTTCTAAAACCCATATTGGCGAGTCGTCCGAATCGAGTTTGTAAGTCTTCCCAAAATTGCGGTTCGGCAGTGGTTGTTTTTAAGGTAAGAGCACCTTTAAAGGTTTCTACTAATACCCCTTGATTTTCGGCATCTAAAACCATGATCTCTCTAATTTTACGCCGTAATGGAACGAGAAATATTAGGGGGGATACAGCATTTAAAAGAGTTAGTATTACGATAAATAAGCTGAGTTTCCAGCTATAAAATAGCATGAGTGCAAAAGAAATAACGGCAATAAAAAACTGACTCGGTAAACTAATTACAATTTGGGCGACTAATTGGTTAATTTGTTGAATGTCTCCTAAACGACTGATGACTTCGCCGCTGCGGTGAGATTCGTAATATTGGAGGGGTAAACGCAGTATTTTACGTCCAAATTCTTTGACGAATCCCAGTTCTAAACGTTGGGTAAATTGGGTGATCAAATTGGCTTGTACTACTCCTAAGCCACTACTGACTAAGTTCATTATGATAATGGCTATTGCCAATCCTCTTAAAATTTGTGTCTCACCTCGAATCAGTACGTCATCGGTTAATATTTGAATTAAAAATGGTGAAGTTAAAGATAAAAGTCCGACGCAAATATTAATTATAAAGGATTCAAATAGGATAAATTTATAAGGTGTAACGCGCTGGAAGAAGCGGCTAATTCCCTGAATTTTATCTTCAGGTTGTTGGGCAAAGCGAATAGGATCTGGTTGTAATAAAAGAGTGGTTAATCCTGTCCAGTTTTGGGCTAATTCTTGACGGGTAATATAACGAATTCCCACAGCCGGGTCAGCAATGACATATTTTGTCCATTTTTTACCATATAAAACAACATAATGATAGCCTTTCCAGTGGATTATTGCTGGTAAAGGAGCATCTTTCATTTTGTTCAAGATGTCGGGGTTTGCTCGTTTAGAAACAGCATCAAATCCCAGATTTTCTGCACCTCGTCTTAATCCGGTTAAGGTTGTGCCTAATTGTCCTGTTCCAATGGCTTCTCTAATGCGATTTATACTAAAACTTTTATTATAATACTTGACAATTGTTGCTAAACAGGCTGCACCGCAATCTTCTTCATTTTGTTGTAAGATGCTGGGGTATTTCATTAGATAGATGCTCTGATTTCTAAAATATTAATATTATTTAATTTTTAGGTTAGTTAAAGGATATTACGGCGTGTTTCTATCTAGGGCACGTCAGTAAAGATTAAACAGTAGTAAAGTAAATATTGACTACCTTACTACTGTTATTTTCTCATTCCCATTAGATGAGTAAATTATATTAACTGGCGATTAGCCGGCCTTTACTATCTCGATAGGGAGCATTACATTTGTTGTAATCATTATTGTCGGCAGTAAGATTTCAAACATTGAAAGTTTCCCATCTTCCATTGTTCTTAATACCGAATCTGGCGCTACCAGGTACATCCCTATCGTTTGCGATGCCCACACCTGCTCGTATTCCATCACCATAGGTGTTTTTGTTATCCCAAAAAATAACCCCATTACCGCGTTGGTTCAACCACCACCGGGCAGCATTTATTGCAGCCCTGACTGCTGTGGGACCCCATTTAATTGCTGCACGGATAAGAGCCGGATTACCCCCCTGTACAGATACTTCTTCCTCAGCGGTGATGTCAGTAAACAAAGGATTGTTATGAATGTCTTTCATTGATGTCTCCTACTTGATTAATGATTTAGTTTGGCTAATGTGATACAATGTAAATGATAAAAAAAAATTATCAATAGACTCAACGCACCTTTACAAAAGATTTATAATTCGGCAGAGTTTTGTGAGTTTTTCGTGAATTTTTATCCTGAAAGCTTTACCCATATTGAATCGTAGGAAATTCCGCAATGTTACTGAGAAACCCCAACCCCGATTTTCTCCCCGTTTCTGGGCAGGATGATTTTTTGCCCCCCGTTAGTGGCTGGACAATTTTTGGGGGCATATTTTTAGTGGGTACAGTGGCGATCGCCTTTACCGTAGCCGCGTTTACCCCCTTACCCGTCACCGTGAAAGCCCCAGCAATGGTGCGCCCCACTGGGGAGGTGAAACTGGTACAAGCACCCACCGAGGGGACTGTGATCGGGATTGATGTGAAAGAAAATCAAACTGTAACTCAAGGACAACCTTTAGTCACTTTAGATGCTTCTCGGTTTAGCACTCGTCAATCCCAACTTCAGGGGGGTGTAGAACAAAATTTGCAACAATTACAACAGATTTCAGAACAATTAAAAAATTTAAACCTGCAACTGGATGCAGAAACAGAAAGAATGAAGCGAACCATAGCTTCTGCTCAAGCGGATTATTTTCGCCTTCAACAAGAATATAATGAACGACGTTTAACTGTACAAGCTCAAGTAAATGAAGCCACAGCTAACTTGCAAGTTGCTGAGCAAGAATTGCAAAAAGCTCAAAGCGATATTAACGCTTCAGAAGCCTCTTTACGTGCTAGTAAGTCAGCTTTAAAAAATGCACAGGAAAAACGAGATCGCTATCAAAGTTTTGGCTTAGATGTATTAAGCCAAAACCAGTTAGAAGAAGCTCAATTAGCGGTCGAACAACAACAAGAAACAGTAGCAGAGCGTGTCGCATTATTGCAAAGTCAAAAACAAACTGTACTGCGTCAGTTTAAATCTGTAGACTCTGCTAAAGCACGTTTACAAGCAGCCTTAGCCAGTCTTAATCCTAGTAATGGAGCGGTGACAATGGCCCAAGAAAAAATTGCTCAGGAAAAAGCCACAGGACAAGGCAGTTTCGCGCGTTTAAAGCAGGAACAAAATAGTTTATTACAGCGTAAAAGTGAACTTGAGAAGCAATTAGGGAGCGAGCGTCAAGAATTATTACAAGTGCAACGCGACCTCCGTAAAACTGTTGTTTCTGCACCCATATCAGGGATTATTCTAAAATTAAACTTACGTAACCCTAATCAAACAGTCCGTACAGGGGAAGAGATTGCTCAAATTTCTCCTAGCAATACTCCTTTGGTGATTAAAGCTAGGGTTTCTACTCAGGATATTGGTAAAGTCAAAATTGGACAAAAATCACAAATGCGGGTGAGCGCTTATCCTTACCCAGATTATGGAATATTAAAAGGAACAGTAACTGCGATTTCTCCTGATTCTCTTAGCCCACAAAATACAGGAAATAATCCTATTATTCCTTATTATGAAGTAACGATTAAACCGGAGCAATTATATTTAAAAGATGATCGGAAAAATGTTTTACAATCTGGGATGGAAATACAAGCAGATATTGTCGCTAAAAATGAAACTGTTTTGAAATTTATTTTACGTAAAGCACGGTTATTAACTGATTTGTAAGCAACTTAGCAAGCTAAACACTAGACCAGACGAAGGGAAAATTTTCCATTGAGGATACAAAGCAATCAACCTTAAAAGCCTGCTACCACTGCCCCATTGAAGCAAATACCCAACCAAGCTGATTTTTGTCTTCTGCACCTAAACCCTATCTATAAGAGATGTCGCAGGAGTTAGCCAGTTTATGCAAATTCAAAAAATAAATCATATCAAACCCAAAGGAACAGATGGATTTGTCGATCGAGCTTTTGGCTGCGGAACCAGATTTTTAACCGGAAATAAACTCGGATTAATGTGGATGAAATAGGGCGTTTTGCCCCAAGTCAGACAGGGAATTAATTCCCTGTTTCATAGCTCTCGAAACAACCCGGATGCTGCCCAAATTTTCATCAAGTTTTAACTTCACTTTAAAACTACCTTTTTTTCACCCACAGAAATTTCCACATAACAATCTCTTGCCAACTCAGCCCCATAAGCAATACAAGCCAAAATGTCTTCTCGTTCAATTCCCGGATATTCCTCAAGCAATTCTTCAAAAGTCATTCCACTAGCGAGAAAGTCAAGAATCAGAGAAACCCAGATGCGATGGCCGCGAATACAGGGTTTGCCAAAGCAGATATTCGAGTCGATTGAGATGCGAGACAGTAAATTATTTTGAGTCATGTCTTTTCAATTAGATATTTTCCATTGATTCATTGTAATGAATTTTAGGGTTGAGTTGGGTGGGGCGGGTTTACAATAGGGACTTCTCCATTGCGCTTGTGAAGGGATATCGCAGGAGTCACCCAGTTTATGCACATTCAAAAAATAAATCATATCAAACCCTATTGATAGCAAAGGATTTGATATGAAGCGAATTCTATTAGCCAGGATTTGGTATAGCGCGGTTTCTACAATTTGTCGATCGACCTTTTGGCTTTATCTGCCAGATTTTTCACCGCATTTTTAGCATCTTCTGCAGCGTGGCGGGCGGCAGCTTCGGCTTGTTTCGCTTTACCTTCAACCTGGTCTTTTCTGTTGCCCGTGATATTACCGAAAATTTCCTGAGCTTTGCCTTCTAAATTTTTGCCGATCGCCTTCGCTCTGTCTTCTGTACTCATGATAAGCTCCGCTGAGTAGTTAAACCTTACTCCTACCCTAACATTAACTCAACTGAAATTCCTCGCTAACTTCATATTAATTTATGTTTCCTTTGATTTTTATCAGTTTTTAGTAGGGTGCGTCAGAATGGCTTGATTGTTGCCATTTACTCTGATATAATGCTGACGCACCCTACAGTTAGTTACAATTACAAACTATTTCAAACTCGCCGCAGCAACTTTAATCGGTTCCAGTAATTCTAACGGCAAATGCAGCATATTCAATTGGGTGCTATCTGCTGCTTTCCTTTCAGGATCGGGGCCGTGATAATCGCTGCCACCAGTTGCCAGCAAACCGTAATGAACGCACAAATCTTTCAACTTTTGGATTTGGCTGGAACTGTGGCTGGGATGGTATACTTCAACTCCCATTAAACCAGCATCTACTAATTCTTTTAAGACTTCCTCAACAGCGCCGCCGCGAAATAAATAAGGGTGAGCCCAAACTGGTACTGCGCCACAACTTTTCAGTAAATCAATGCCTTCGACGATCGAGAATTTCTCGTAATGCACATAAGCCGGGCCGTCATCTCCCAGCCAGCGATCGAATGCTTCCCGCGATGATTTGGCGTGACCGGCTTTTACAAGTGCAGAGGCGATGTGAGGCCGTCCCGGTGCCATTCCTGGGGATGTTTTTGGCAGTTCGATCGCGTATCCCATTGCTGCTAATTTTTCGACCATTTCCTGCGATCGGCGAAACCTTCCTTCCAGGCGATCGTTCAAAGGAACTCGCAACTTATTTGCATCGGGATAAAAACCTAAAATGTGCAGCGATCGGCCGTTGTGAACCGTGCTGAGTTCGAGTCCGGGGACTATTTCGATACCGTGCAAAGCAGCGGCAGCGAAGGCTTCATCCCAACCCGACATCGTATCGTGATCCGTGACGGCCAAGGCGCGAACCCCCGATGAAGCGGCCGCGGCTACGAGTTCGGCAGGGGTGAGAGTGCCGTCGGAATAAGTAGTGTGACAGTGGAGTTCTAGCATTTTTTTTGGTAAGTTAAAGTCTGCGAAATCTGCAATTATTCCCCTCACTCACGCGACATCTATCGTCCCTGCGATCGACAAGTTTTTGGGTTATTTCAATCTATTAGCTGTAATAAGTTGTCGCGCCTTTAATTGGGACATTTCTGTTTATTAAAAGCTGGCGTGGGCTGGGCATCTTGCCCGCCTTTTCAGTAGAATTTAGATTCAGAATACCTTAGCTATTTCTTGATTTCTCGCATTGGGTAAAGGACACCCTCTGGCAATTTGGGAGGAACCGGCGATATTTCAATACTTTGTATGTTGTGAACTGGGATAACTACCAGTTTATCTGCCAATTCGAGAATTACCGGGTCTGCTGTCAACATTTTGTGCAGGCGAGTGCCTAAAGTTGCTTGCTCTCCTACTGTTCCCTCTGGCGCAATGAACTGGAAGTGTTGCTGTTTGCCGTTGGTATAGTGGATTGTCAGATTGATAATTCCTTCTTGGTTGGTTGCTTGCATAATTTTTTTCCCTAACAGTCGATCGGGACTTGGCAAAATTAACAATAAATCAAAACTGGCGATCGCACCACGATTGCAAAGCTCGTTGGAAAGCTTTTGACAAGACCAGGCTGTCGGTACGAAAGTCCGGTTACTGCTAATTTTATCACAAAAACTGTACGGAAACTCGCCAACTTACCCAGTATACAATTGCCAGTCGCGCTGTCTTTGCTCCTTAATGCGCGAGATCCTTCGCCAGCAATATTGGGTCGATCGGGCTTTCTTGTATGCCAGTTGGCAAAGTGGCTCAATTTAGCCTGTGTAGCGACTTGACTCAAAGCGGTCTCAAGTCTTACAGCAGAGGCATTTGAGCGCTTTGGGTGTCAAGGTTTTTCGAGGTGGGAACTGTGGAGGTTGAGATAGCGGCATTCTGCTGTCACTGCCGTAGAGGATTTTTTTATAAATTAATAACATAACATTCAGGTACAGCTTATGAAATCCACACTTTGTTTTCCCGAAACTTCTCTTCACTCTAACACCGTTGCTGTTAATAATAATGCTAGTGACTCTTGTATCCTTGCAGCTTGGATTGACTTAGTAGGAGGAGATTTTGAGAGCTTGGGAGGAGATGATTGGCTTCCCTTGTGCGGCGACATTGATGACGGCGAAATTTACCGGGAATGGTTTTTGTGGCAAGACAGCGAAGTGACTCAAGAGTGGGAAGCTTACGATCCCATTACTAATTATCGAGTTGTGGCACCTAGCCGAGAAATGATGATTTCTCAAATCGACAAAATAGAAGATGCCCGAAAAATTTAGTTGAGCGGGAGAAGGTTAAATCTTGATTTTCAACTATCATAAAAATTCTGTTAACAAACCCGGTTTCTCCCAACCACATTAAAGAAACCGGGTTTTTCAGACCCCCACTCTAGGTGTGGGTTGAGTTTCACGGCCCGAACATAATAATTTATGTCGCTACTGCCTTTTGTTTTTCTCGTTCTAATTTGCGCTGCTTCAAGGCGGCCAGATTTTGTTTAATCGTGTCGATCGCAAATCCAGCCCCCTGCTGTTGGTATAATTCGCTGGCACGGATCAAATCTGCAACAGCCTCGTCATCCGATCGCAAATTTGCAAAAGCCAAGGCGCGATTGTGGTAAGCTTCTGCCAAAGTTGAAACTTGTTCTACAGCGCTGGTAAATTTATCTTTGGCTTTGCGGTACTTTCCAGACTGATAAGCCTCAATTCCTTGTTGAAAATAAACGGAAGCTTTACTGCCGCTGTCGGTATCGGGAAATTCTGGGTAAGTTAAAATTGGTTCTTTAAAGAGTACAGAAATGCTGCCCTTGCCGAAGTAAGCCCAAGTCATTGTTCCAAACCCAATCCCCAGCACCAGGGCAATAATGACAGACAGAGCAATAAAATTGGTGAGTTCCATAGAGCAATATTTGTTGTATTATAATATGATAAGTTAATTCCTAACTTCTGCACCAATGGCTGCGCGGATTTACCTTAACTGGAAATGGTTTTTCGGCTCGCTAGCTTTAGTATTGTCGATCGGCTTAATGATTGCAACTGCAAGTTCTGACGCAGCAACCAACGCGCAAACTCAAGCAGGGTGGCAATTGTTGCAGCGGGGTGAGACGGGGTTGGTGGTAGCAATGCGACACGCGATCGCCCCAGGTACGGGAGATCCTGCTAACTTTAAGTTGGGCGACTGTTCCAGCCAGCGCAATTTATCAGCACAGGGAAGAACCCAAGCCAAGCAAATTGGAGCAGAATTTCGCAACCGCAACATCAAAGTTGCCAGAGTTTTATCGAGTCAGTGGTGCCGATGTTTGGAAACAGCAAAATTGATAACTTTAGGCAAAGTCGAACCGTTCCCAGCACTGAATTCGTTCTTTAGGGACAGCAGCACAGAAGCCAGCCAAACAGCAGCAATTCGCAAATTAATTGTGGACAACCGCAATACAAAAGGCGCGATTATTATGGTAACTCATCAAGTAAATATTACCGCGATTACTGATCTTGTACCGCAAAGCGGCGAAGCTGTGATTCTCAAAAGCGATCGAGAAGGTAAAATTAAAATATTCGGACGAATTCGAGGATTTTAAGGAGGTAGAAATTTACAGCAGATTGCGGTTAAAGTTTCTAACAATCCTCTAAAATTTCTAGAAGATAGGAACATTCTTGCCGAACATCAGGTGCTTCATCCGACAAGAGACTCTCAATAATTTTTGGTTCCAGCAAACTCGAATATTGTTCGTCTAGCCTGCACAACTCAATAGCTGCAAGTACGCCCGCCATTCTTTCCTCAGACTCCGACGACATCATCCGGTTAATAGAAGCAAGCAATACATGGTTTGGTGGTGATAGAATCTCAACAAGGTTTCTCGCTGTCTGCCGTACAATCGAATGTCGATCTCCGAGACGTAAGAACATCCACTGCAATAAAATATTGTCACCCTGCGGGAATTCCTGATGCCTTAGATTTCCTAATGTTTCGAGGGCAATCGATCGCACATCCCACTCATCGTCAGCGAGGAGACAAGCCAGTATGGGAGCAACAACAGGATTATCTAAATCTCCTAATTTTGCCGCAGCATTATATCTGACATCATTGCGATCGTCCAGTGTTTCGGTAGCAGCAGCAGCCACAACATCAGGCCACTTGGACTCTGGACTGTTTCCCATCCAAAAATCCTCGTCAAGATCACCAAAATCTCCTATAAATTCGTCTGCTAGGTAGTTCAAGTGAGAATTTACTACAGACACATCTTTGCTAATAGCACCACTAAAGTCTGTTGGCGGATAATCATCCGAAGAAAAACAGCCAATAAATTTCGTTTTCTGCAAATTGGCAGCTTTAAATAAGGTACCATTCAGATGGCAACCAAAGAACTCTACCATTGATAAGTCGAGTCCTTCTAAACTGCAATTTCTTAAGTCACAGAAACTCAGAGTGTCCTTTGGCTTGATAGGAAGCTCATGCTTTGTATCCCGCCAGTTCCTGCCCTGATACGGTGTTTTGTAAGTGTTCTCTAGCTTAATAATATCCATTGATTATTTTCCTAACTGATCTCTCCAAGAGTTTGCCCATCGGGGAATCACCGGATCGTTGCCGTTGCGGTAGTCTTCTGCCCATTGTAGCGCCTCTTCCATTTTTTTAATTTCTCTAGTAATCTTTTCTTTAGGCTCATTAGGCTCAGACGGCAAATCTAGCAATCTTTTTTTTAAATGTGAAATATATTGACGGCACTTTGTATGGTGGAGAGTTCCTTTTTTGAGGGACATTGGCTGGTTTTCTACTCCCCCTTCAAATTGTTCTTTCATCACCATAAAAGCACAACTTCCATCTCCGTACTCTGCCTCTTCCCGATAGAGATCGTTCATAACCTCTTGAGCATCATCTATCGCCATAGCAACTGCACGCGGAAATCTAGATTCTCGATTCTCAATCAACCTAGAATCTGGGGTTGTTGGAGTGACTCTGAGTCTTCTAACCCACATTCCGCAGGTCTTTAAATACAATTGAGGGTTATAAATTTTAAAAATTAAAGCCTGAAGTGATTGCCCCGTAATCACTTCAGGCTTTTTTGAGATACAATGAACGAATTAGGAGCCAAGAGGAAAAAACCATGAATGAGCATCAAGAAGCCATAAAAGTCCTAAATTTAGACCATTTAGGAATAGTAGCAGGCATAATAGACGAGATGGAATTAGTAGAAGAAGTCAATAAAATAGTAGGAATAACAACCCAAGAAATGCTCAGCCCAGGACAAGTCATGAAAGCAATGATTTTGAATGGACTAGGATTTTTAAGCGCCCCATTATACATATTCGAGGAATTTTTCGTAGGAAAAGCAACATCACATCTAATAGGAAAGGGAATATTACCCGAACATCTAAATGACGATAGACTGGGAAGAACCCTTGATAAATATTATCAAGTGGGAACCACAAAACTCTTCACAACAATCGCCATAAAAGCCGCCCATAAATTCCAAGTAAAAATGAACAGCATCCATTTAGATGGAAGTTCAATGTATGTACAAGGAGAATATAAAACCCAAGTTAAAAACAGCGACCAAACAGAAAAAGAACCCGAACCAGAAACATCAGAAATGAAACCAATAGAAATAGTTCACGGATACTCGAGAGACCATCGACCCGACCTCAAACAATTTATCATAGACATGATTGTAACAGGAGACGGAGACATACCACTATATCTAAAAATAGATTCAGGAAACATCGACGACAAAAGCGTATTCGTATCAAGACTAAAAGAATTCAAAAAACAGTGGACATTTGAAGGAATCTGCGTAGCAGACAGCGCCTTATACACCAGGGAAAACCTATCAGCAATGACAGGAATCAAATGGATAACAAGAGTCCCATTAAGCATAAAATCAGCCCAAGAGAAAATCGTAGACATCCAAGAAAGCGAATGGCAATCAAGCTCAAAAAAAGGATATAAGATAGCCGAAAGAGCTAGCGAATATGGAAATATCCAACAAAGATGGTTAGTCATAGAAAGTGAACTCAGAAAACAAGCAAGCATCAAACAAATAGACAAACAAGTAAACAAACAAGAATCAAGCGCCCAAGCCTCGCTACGTAAGCTTTCCCGGCAAAAGTTCGCTTGTGTTGCCGACGCAGAAACCGCCATAAAGAATCTATCAGACACATGGAAATATCACCAAATTACCGAAATTGAATCTCAAGAAAAAAGCCATAAAAAACAAAAACAAACCACCAACAAAGCTAGTAATATAGACACAATATCCTATCAAATAATCGGTAAAATAGAAACCAGACCCGAAATAATATCAGCCGAAAAAATCAAAGCAGGGAGATTTATACTGGCAACAAACATCTTAGATAAAAACGAAATAACCAACCAGCAAATATTAGAAGAATACAAAGACCAACAAAGTAACGAAAGAGGATTTAGATTTTTAAAAGATCCATTATTTTTCACATCAAGCGTCTTCGTGAAAAAACCCGAGAGAGTAGAAGCAATTGCCATGATAATGGGAGTATGTTTATTGGTATATAATCTTGCCCAAAGAAAGTTGAGACAAGAATTAGAATCAGCCAATGCCAGCATCAGAAACCAGGTCAAGAAAATGACAAATAAACCGACAATGCGGTGGGTATTTCAGATGTTTCAAGCCGTACATTTAGTCAACCTCAATGGAGCCGAACAAATAAGCAACTTAACAAAGGAACGTCGGGAGATATTAAATTATTTAGGAAAGGTTTGCGGTCAATATTATTTAATAGTTGAAGATGGGTAACGCGGAAAATACACCGGAGAATATGGTTGAATAAATTCAAATAATTGGCAACATAACAATCATGTTGCCGGAATTTTAGTGTCTAATTTAGGGAAAACCAGTTCAGATATTGCCGAAGGAATATATTGGGAAATATCTGTAAATTCAAATTTCTTATATTTCGCCAAAATCGCAAAAAAATGATACTAAAATTAGAAAAGGTAGGCACAGATATTTTTCCTACACTGAATGTATGATAATCCTTAGTCATTAAAGCCAGAACTGCGGAATGTGGGTTCTAAGATTCTGGTTCTCTTGATTTCCTTTTGGATTCATCTCACTTTGAGTAGTAAAGGGATTGCAGGGCGAGCAATTGATTATACCAAGACTTGCACAGTCACTCCCTTTTAACTCCGAAGTTTTGATATCGCAGTGAATGTTGTATAATATTACCAATTCCCAATTCCCCATTACCAATTTATATGAGTTTCCAATACAGCGCCGCCCTAGTGACTTTAGCAGACCTTGATAAAGAAGTTCTCGTTAAATTTTACACCAAATTTCTCGACATAGAACCAAACCCTTATATTCCCAATACTTATGCTGAATTTCAACTCCCAGGATTAAGACTCGGCATATTCAAACCCAAAGATTCCCACAAATCGGAATTTGCAAATCGAGCAAAAACAGGCATGAGTTTGTGTTTGGAAGTCAGCGATATCGAAACTGCGATCGCCCGAATTTGGGCTTTAGGATATCCGCCCGCAGGAGAAATTATCAAAGCTTCTCACGGTTTAGAAATCTATGCCTTCGATCCTGCCGGGAACCGCATAATTTTACATCAACCCATGCGAATCTAGGATAATGGCTAATTATTGGTGAACTCTCCATCTTCTCTTCTCTTTCTACCCTACCCTTCGGGAACCCCTGCAGGGAACGGGAACGGCTTCGCCGAACGCGTCTTCGCGGTTCGTTCAAAAAAACATCTAGTTCACAACCCGCTGAGGATTGCTATATAACTTATGCAATTGCTTAACCGCCTTCGCAATGACATTGTAAAACCCGCCTCTACAAATCAAAACTGCCTTAACTATCTAATCAGTTCAGCAAAACTATAAAAACTGATAATTAATATTAATAACAACAAAGCAGTCAAGTGAGTTAGCTGAAATTGAGACCGCGGGTCGAGGGATTCCCGCACCAAAATTGAAAAAGACGAACCAATTATATAACTCAGAGACAGTGCTAAATATTGCCACTGCAATGTTACACTCCACAGCCCCAGCAACATCATCGCCAAAGTCAACATCACCAACTCAACAAAGCGAGGCGGATTGTGCTGAGTAGACAGAATCAAAGTGTCCAACCAATATTGCCAAGGTCTCATGTTTTAGCGATCGAGCTTTTGGATTTAGCCTTCTAGCTTAACCTACGATCGCCATTCTGTTTGTTGCTGCAAACACCTTAAAGCCTCCGCCGTCTCAACCTGCGGAAATTGCCCGTAAAAGCGGCTGACACTGTAAAAAGGGTGAGGAGTCTCCAGAACGATCAACTTATCGGCCATCTGGGCCAAAAATCCCATCAAATCTGCCGGGGCGACAGGCGCGCAAATCCACAAAGCCGCCGGTTGCTGCGACTGCAAAGCCTTAGCCGCCACAGCCATCGTCATCCCTGTAGCAATGCCGTCATCTACCAAAATCGCCAAAGCCCCCGCCGCGGTGAGATTGGGGCGTCCCGGAGACAAATCTGCCAGCAGAGATTGAGCATTATTTTGAGCCACCGGCAATGCTGATTTTTGCAAGCGTAAATTGTGCTGCTTTTGCTTTTCCCAGAGGACATGACCGTCAGCAGTTGCAGCCCCGATCGCCAATTCTAAATTATCTGGGCGAGTAATTTTCTTAGCGACAACCACATCCAAAGGACAGCCCAAGCGACGCGCTATCGGCACAGCAACGGGCAAACCCCCGCGTGGCAAGGCGTAAACAATCGGTTTCACCGCCTGCTGTGTCATTAAACTCAACTTGCCGAACTCGTCCACAACTGCCTCGGCCAGTTTTTCGCCTGCATCGGCGCGATCGTCAAAAAACGGGTTAGAGAACATATTTTTGCCTGTACGAGCTCAACCAAACAATTGGAGATTGTGCCAGTGTTAATTAGGGATTGTGCAATCGACAGCATCGCACACAAGCTTCTAGCCAATCTCAAATCACCAAACCCGATCTAAACTATAAACTCTAGACTCCAAAATATCTCCCTAATTGTAAAATTTATGTCCAGCGACTTGCAACTCAGCCTTTTTGACAACAATCAAAGTGCCACTTTCCAAACAGACTCAATACCAGCAAATGCCAAAATTCCCATTCCTCCCGGCACTTATCAAAATATGGAACAAATCGGCGAGCACTGCAACCGCTGCTACCGCTGCGAATTGGGCAACAGCCGCACTCACGCCGTCATCGGGCGCGGCAATCCTCAAGCCTCAATTTTGATTGTGGGAGAAGCGCCCGGACAAAACGAAGATGAAACCGGATTGCCCTTCGTCGGGCGATCGGGCAAACTGTTAGATAAGATTTTAGAATCCGTGGGATTGAGTGCAGAAACCGACGTATTCATTGCCAACGTCATCAAATGTCGCCCTCCCAACAACCGCCCTCCGACAGCCAAAGAAATCGAAGCTTGCAAACCTTACTTGCTCGAACAAATCCGCATCTTAGACCCCAAAATTATTTTATTAACTGGTGCAACAGCCCTGAAAGGTTTGCTAAGCGACAAGCGGCCCATTAGTAAAATTAGAGGTCAATGGATTGAATGGGAAAATCGTTTGTGTATGCCAATTTTTCACCCGTCGTACTTGCTGCGAAATCCCTCCCGCGAACCGGAAACTCCGAAATGGTTTATGTGGCAAGATATGCAGGCTATCAAGGCTAAATTGGATGAATTCAAAGAGCAATTATAATCAATTTTTCTTGTGGATTTGTAGGCAGGTTTGAGGCACAATCTCGGATTTTTACCCACAATCTTAAAACCCGCCCCCACCCACCGAAAAATTATAATTAATTTTCATGTGTAATTTGTAGGGGGCTGGTTTCACCAACAATCTCTGATTTTTACCTGCCATCTACAAAGCCAGTTCCCGCTTTCCATTCATAAATTTACGCCCCGTAGTAAAAATCCGAATTATGGTTGTCTCTAGTATTTTTAGTGAAACTCCTATCAATAGACAAGAAATTCCTCAACAACTATTAGACATTGAAGATAAACAACGTACTAATCCACTTCCTTGGAAAGGGCAATTCTCCCCCCAGTTCGTCGAAACTTTAATTGACAAATATGCCAATAAAAATACTGTGATTTTTGATCCATTTTTAGGTAGTGGAACAGTTTTATATGAGGCAGGAAGATTCGGACTGGAAGCCTGCGGAACCGAAATCAATCCAGCCGCTTTAATCCTAGCTAACACTTATAAATTCATCACTCTTTCACCAATAAAGCGTGAAAAATGTATCAATTCTTTTCTCACTAAACTAAAAACAGAGATATGGGAGAGAATGCCACTCTTCCAAACAATACAAAAAGAAATTACACCCAATGATTTAATAGATAAAATTGTAGAGGTAGCCGTTGATGATGAAGAAAAATTCCTTAATATTCTACATGAAGTATTAGTGATATTGCTAGACTTAGAAAACAAAAAACTTACCAAATCAAGAGTTTTTACACTGGCGGAAAATATCGCTACTTTTGTCCTTAAACTACCCTATAGTAAAAAGCCGATAAATGCCTACAATGCCGATGCAAGAAACGTTCCCTTACAAAACTCCAGCGTCAATCTTGTGATTACCTCCCCCCCTTATATCAATGTATTTAACTATCATCAGCAGTATCGCGGTTCTACTGAAGCACTAAACTGGAAAATTTTAGAGGTGGCAAAATCCGAGTTTGGTTCTAATCGCAAGCATAGAAGTAATAGATTTCTAACTGTCATTCAATATTGCTTAGACATCGCCTATACTTTGCAAGAATTGTTAAGAGTATGCAGCCCTAATAGTAGAATAATATTTGTAGTAGGTAAAGAATCAAATATTAGAGGAACGCCGTTTTTAAACGGGGAGTTAGTTGCCGAAGTTGCTCGTCAAGTATTGGGAATTAGCTTAGATATCCGTCAAGAAAGAAGTTTTGTAAATCGTTATGGAAAAACTATCAAAGAAGATATACTACACTTTACAAAAAGAGAAGACTTACAGTATTATTTTGACATACATCAAGCCAGAACTCTTTCTGTAGAAGCTTTAATATCTGCTTATTCCGTAGCGAATGAACAAGTAAAATATGAAATCAAGGATGCTATCGATAAGGCAGCCACAGTACAGCCCTCACCTTATTTCGATCGGCAGCGTTCACGAAAAACCATTGAAATACTCAACCAAAAAGAAGAAAATTATGTTTAATTTAGCTCAACCACATGGGGACAAACTAGCAGCATTACTTGATAACGTGAAATTACCTCCTACAGATAAACGGCGTGTTAATCAAGCAATCGAATACTACAAAAAATGGTTGGAAACGCTTAAAAACATCAGGGGGGATGATCTGAAAGTTGTTCCAGAGATGGTATCCCATCTAACCTCCTATAAGCGATACATTGACGTTGAACTAATTTTTGACAGTGACAATGATTTTTTGGGAGCATCTCATATTTGTAAAAATACTTCTTCTGGCTCCTTCCTTCTGCCTCTTTCCTTCTGCCTCTTTCCTT